>CAZVXJ010000101.1:0-9842 GCA_964631675.1 uncultured Alphaproteobacteria bacterium | reverse complement strand
TTTGAAGGCAGGCAGGGAGAAAACTTAACCCGTTGTAATTCAGAATGATGACAGCCACCGTCGGTTTGGCGATTGCCTCACTCATCCCGTTCTCCAAGTCTTAAAATGTAAAGAATATACACGGGAAAGTCAAGGGAAGCTCAGGAGAGCGTACTGCGGGCAGAATTATATCCGTTCCAAGTCTGCAAGATTTACCCACCCCTGGCGGCCATCAGCAAGTCGGATATTCAGCCAACTGGATATCACCTGTTCAATTTGGACGGTCGTACCCTCGTGCAGCGAAAAAACCTGCTGAGAAGACTCGTCAGGCCCCGAATAGGCATCTGTCTTCTCGACCAATACTACAGCCCTGGGCACCGAGTCTGCTGAATAGCGCCAACCGTACCATCCAGTTGCCAAGACTAACAGGCAAACTAGCGCGATCGCAACTTTTCTCATGAGGTAGGGAGAGAGCAACGGCAGCAGGCGGGAGATGATTAGAATGACCGCCAGTGTCGCGCTGATAATCTCAATCCACAGCGCGATAGTTCGAATTGTTACCGAATCTCGAACGGTGTCTGTCCATTTCCAAATCACAAGACGGAGCGGTGGCTCAATTCTGTCCACCGTCTTCCTTCGCACCTCGACCAAGTTTGACTGCAAATCTCGGTCATTTGTCAGTCTGCTTGCTGCTCTCTCATAGTTGAGAATCGAGCGGCCCACCTGTCCAGTGCGATAATACGCATTGCCAAGATTGAAATAGGTTTCGCCGCTCGCGACACCCGAGCGAACAATGGACTCCCACGCATCGATGGCGCCCTGAAAGTTGTTCTCCCGGTAGTGCCGCAGGCCCTCATCAAACTGTGAGACCGGGTCGGCGCAAACCCGGACCACACTAAACAATAATGCCGTGATCAGCAGGCAGAGCAAAGCTGATGACTTGCACGTAACTTTGCCCATTATGCGGTCCGCCGATTCGTCATATCGCCAAACTCTCGCAACAATGTATGTGCTGTATTTACAAACGCCTTTGCATCTTCAAGATTTGCTGAGCCCGCGCCAAAGAGCACTCGATCGCAGTCTCGTTGTAACTGTCTGACACGCTGCAACAGCGAATCATCCCAGCCCAGTGACGACCATCGTTCAGACTGCGTCATGTCATCCGCGACCAGCGACCCGCCGGCAGACAGCATCAGGCCACACATTTCCGACACCTCACGACATGCCTCAGCAGAATTGCCTTTAGCTAAACGCTTGCGTGATTCAGCCATCAACTTCTCGCAGGACCTGGCTAATCGAGATCCAAGCGGCCGCGAACTCTCAGCGGCATTTCTGCAACGCACTGCGACCCATACTGCTGCCAACACTGCCCATGGTCCTGTCGTAAAAGCCCAGAAAACCAATTCGCGATGAGGGAATGAGCCGATTGCGTAAAATTTGCCGGGCCTTGTTTTGGCAAACGCGATATCTGTCCCTGTCGATGTAACCTCGCGCTTCTGTCCGGATCCAGCCGTGGGTTCTGAAGAGCGTATTCCATCCCCTTTGGCAACTTTGAGCCGAATCTCCTGCGTCGAGATTGAAGCATACTTGTTCGTTGACGGGTCGAAAAAGGAGAGGGATATTGGCGGTACAATTTGATCCCCGGGCGCTCTTGGGATGATCACGTATTCAAAATTCTTGGAACCGCTGACGCGATTCCCTTCCTTCCGCACATTTTCGCCTATTTTCGGGTCGTAGTGATCAAAATCCGTCGGAAACACTATGGAGGGCTCCGCCAGAGTCTTGATGTTGCCGGTTCCTTCAATTCGAACCGTCAAAGTAACTGCATCATTGGTATTCGCTGCAGTACGATCAATATTAGCTTGTATTTTGAAGTTACCTACGGCGCCATTGAAATCCGCAGGCTGTCCCTCCAGCGGTAGAGGCAAAGAGCGGATCTTGACTCTGGGCGATTCTACTTCAACAGGCTCCATAGACCTGCCGAGCCTGAAGAAAGGATCATTAAACACATCAAACGGGTCGTTACTCCGGCGACGCTGATTTCTCTCGACGCGAGTATTGACCTGCATCGGCTCAAGTTCCAGCAAGCCGGTTGACGTCGGGAAAAGCGCGAGTTTGCGAATCACGGCTGTCTTGTAGGCACGCCCATTTACAACTTCGTCCGAAAGCTGCAATTGTGCAGGCATGGCCAGCTCTTCAATCCAGAATCCGGGTGCGCGCGGTAACTGAGTAATCTCCGGATTGGTCATCTGAACCGCAAAATAGATCTTATAGGTGACGATGACTTGCTCGCCTTGATAGACTTCTGACTTGTCAGCAAATGCCCGCAGAAATACATCTTCACCCGCGCTCTTCTGATCGACCGTGCCTTGCGCCGTTGAGGGAGTCGCCTGCGTGACGGTGATACTGATGGGCGCAGACGCGTACTCTTTGCCTTGATAGACAAGTCTGGCGGCGCCAATCTCGGCTCTGCCCGTTTGCCCTGCTTTGAGTCGGTAGGTAAAGGAAGCCGTTGCAGAGACTTTGCCGTTTACAATCGACATGTTTGTGCTCGTGAATGGCCCAGCCGAGAGCTTCAGGTTGGTCAACGCGGGCATCTGCGGATTGGGAACGCCATTTGCCGCACCCTCGAATGTCACGGTGAGTGAAACACTCTCGCCGGGTTTGACGGTAGACCGATCGACCGAAGCGGTCAAGCTGAACTGCGCGGAAGCGGAGACAGCCAGCAGCAGAATCATAAGGCAACCAATGGTCGCTCTCACCAGTCCTTCTCCCGCTTCTTACGAGCCGCTACCTTTACTTTCTTTACGTCCTTCAGTGTGTTTTGCTCATTATTGAGCAGTGCATTCAACAGGCGCTCAGCCTCCTCCTTGTTCATCGGTTGATCAGACATCTGCTGCTGTTGTTGTTCCTGCTGCTGTTGCTCTTGCTGTTGTTGTTGGTCTGGTTGCTGATCTTCCTGCTTTTGCTCTTGTTGATTAGAATCAGGTTTTTGTTGTTGCTGCTGTTGCTGTTCCTCCTGTTTCTCCTCCTGATTCTGATTCTCTTTCTGCTCTTGTTGTTTTTGCTGCTGTTGTTGTTGAAGCATCCTCTTGGCAAGCTCCAGATTGTATTTCGCGTCTGAATCCTTCGGATCTCGCTTCAACGATTCAGTGTAGGCCGCAACCGCCTTATCGAATTTCTGAGTTTCGAAGTAGGAGTTTCCAAGATTGTATAGTGCGTCGGATTGAAGGGTCGGGGAAGCTTCGGGATCGAACGCGCCTAAGTAGCTTTTCTCGGCATTCTCGAAGTCACCCTTCTGATACATCAGGTTGCCCAGGTCATAGAGCACAAGCGAAGTATCCGCATGCTGTTCCAGCGCCTTTTTATAGTGCATCAACGCAGCATCGTGCAGGCTGTCCTGTGCGGCTATGTTGCCACGCTTTACTTCGATGCGTGGGGACGCCTGCGCTGCAACGGCGATGACAAGCAGTACCCATAGTAGACGGCAGTCTCTCATGCAGCAACCTCAATTTTGCGACTGCGCAAGGGACGTGTGAACGGCAGAGTCAAACTGCGACTGCGTTTTCGCTCCGGTAAAGCAAACTCCCAAAGGAGAATTAGCAAGGCAGGAAGCACGAAATACTGAAAACGGTCTTCAAAAGATGAGAATTGCTTTGCACCCAGCTCGCGCTTTTCCATTTTCTCGATGTCGCCCCAGATGGATTCCAATTCACGCGCACTTTGTGTTCCCCGCAAATATTGACCCCCGCCGGCTTCAGAAATTCTCTGCAAAAGGTCCTCATTCAGCCGGGAAACGACCACGGTTCCGGACGGATCCCTCTTGAAACCTGCATCCCTCCCAGTCTTGTCTATAACTGGAATCGGTGCGCCTTGTGGAGTTCCCATCCCGATCGTATAGATACGAATGCCTTTGTCAGCGGCATCTGTTGCCGCCTGCACTGCTTCCTCCTCCTGGTCCTCGCCATCCGTAATGATAATCAGAACGCGGCTGATGCCCTCTTCTTCACCAAAGGCCCGCTCTGCCGAAGTGATTGCCTCGGTAATAACAGTCCCTTGCTCTTCCACGAGATCCGTATCGAGTATGCGTGTCAGCAGTTTCACCGCACCATAGTCCGTGGTGAGTGGACAGTGATTTACGGCACTGCCCGCAAATGCGATCAAACCCACGCGGTCACCACTGAGTCCGGAAACGAACTTCTGCAACTCTATTTTCGCGCTTTCCAGACGTGATGGCCGAATGTCTTGCGCCAACATGCTGTTCGAAACGTCGATCGCAACAATAACATCGATTCCCTGCCTTTTTACCTCTTCGAGCTTTGTGCCAACTTGGGGATTGGCCAGCGCGACTGTGATAAGCGCCCAGGCAAGGATCCACATTCCAGCCTTCCATTTCAACTTGGAGGGGCTCAGGGCGTAAGCGATCCTGCCCAGTAGCGGTTCTCCAATGAACTTCCCTGCGGCTCTGCGCCTCGCACGTAGTCCTGCAAAAACAACAAGCAGCCAAAGTGGGACGGCCAGCAGAAACCATAGTAAAAATGGGTGCTCAAAGCGAATCATGGCAGCTTTCTGAGTCCCAGCATGGCCAGAAGAAACTCAAGACTCATACATATCAGAGCGCCCCAAAGCCACGGATGAAAGACCTCCGCCACCCGGCGATATTCTTCAACATTCACCTCGGTACGTTCCAGACGGTCTATCTCTTCATAGATTTTCGCGAGCTTCTTTTCGTCGGTCGCTCTAAAGTACTTGCCACCTGTCAACTCGGCTATCTGTTTCATCATCGGCTCGTCAATCGTCACCGGCACCTGTTGGTATCGCTTGCCAAAAACGGTTTCAACCGGGTAAGGAGCCGTCCCTTGGGTGCCAACTGCAACTGTGTAGACCTTGATGTTCAGGGCTTGTGCCGCCTGGGCGGCCGTAACCGGGTCAATCTCTCCGCGGTTGTTCTGGCCGTCGGTCAGGAGCACAACCACTTTGCTCTTCGCCTCACTCTCGCGCAAACGATTTAGCGATGTTGCCAAAGCCATTCCGATGGCCGTTCCGTCTTCAACCATGCCGGTCTTCAGCTCTTTGATCAGGCTTGTGACAACGCCATAGTCAGTTGTTAGCGGACATTGGGTAAAGCTTACAGCGGCAAATGGAACGACACCGATCCGGTCGGACATTCTACCATTGACAAAATCGGCCGCAACGCTTTTAGCAGCTTCAACGCGGTTTGGCTTTAGATCTTCCGCCAGCATTGAAGTGGATGTATCAATGCACAGCATGATGTCAATGCCCTCGACAGACTTGTTCACTTCGCGATCGAAAACTTGTGGCCGGGCAAGCACAACGATTAACAAGGCCACAGTGAATATTCTGAGGAAAAATGGCAGATGCCGAAGCCTGACCCGCCAGGATTTGTTGAGCCCCGCCAATGCAGCCACGCTGGGAAAACGAAAATCAGCGACTCTGGAGTTCTCGCGCCAGAAGTGCAGATAGAACATTACAGGCACGACCAGCATTAGCCAGAACATTTCGGGATAGGCGAATTTCAAGCCGCCTCCGCGTTTTCCGTCTGCAAATCTTCAACCGGGCGCGTCAACTTCAATAGTTCGAATCCCGCCTCCGTACAGTGCTCCGCTTCTTTCGGACCCGGAATAAATTTCGCGAATTTTACCAAATCCGATTCACGCAGCAGCGGCAGTAAGCGGGTTCGCAATTCCTTGGGAAATGCAGTATCCTCGAAGTAGTATTCAAGTTCAAACGTTGTCATTTCGAGGGCCGGAAACTCGTACCTGCGCTCCAAATATCGGCGCATCACATGCGAGAACTCGCTGTAAAACTCTTTCATCATGCCGCGCTGGGGATACTTTTCTTCCCTGAGCGCGATCAAGCCGCGAACGGCTTCCTCGTAAGGCGGCAGAAGCGGCACGGGCGGTTCAAGCTCTTCAATAGGCGCTTTTCTAAAATATTTCTTCCAAATCCACCAACCCAATAATCCAGCGGCAGCCAATGCAACAATCCACCAATATGCAAGCAACTCTCGCCACTGAAACGGATGCTCGGCATAGGGTTTGATTGCCCGCAAACTTGTGTCCGCGTGGGAGAGCAGCGATTCGATACGAACCTTGTGCTCCACGGTGCGCAGCGTCTCGGCCTGCGCGCCTTGCCCCACGACAACGGTTTGCGGAAACAGCGTGTAGCTTCCCGTATCGTAGATCGAGAGCGAATACTCAAGCGTGTTTTCCTTGTGCCTTGTCGAGTCTACATGCAGCAGCTCAAAACCCTCAAAACCGCCCGAAGACGGCATGGGAAATGAAACGGGCTTGCCTTCGGCGCCTTGCACGGAGACAACAAAACTGAGTTCATCGCCCACATGCGCCGTCATCGGAGACAGCGTGGACGTCACCGTCGCCGCATTCGCCGAGATCGCCAGACTGCAATAGGCGAATAGAAATGCGCAGTACCGCATCACCGACGCTTCTCTCGTCTCCTGAAGAACTGCATCAACGGCCGAACAAAATCACGATCGGTTGTTAGTGGAAGGTAATCCACACTCGATTTTTGAAGTTCACTCTTGACTTGTGCCTGCCAGGCCAGGAAATTTGCGGCATGAGTTCTCCTGACCCGAGGGGACGACGTATCAAGCCAAAAAGGAGAGCCCGTCTCGGCATCATGAAGTCTTACCAGTCCCACATTCGGCAATACAGCCTCTCGCGGATCCGTGAGATGAACTGCAATCAAGTCATGACGCCGCCCGGCGATCCTCAGTGCTTGCTGGTACCCGCTGTCAATGAAATCGGATACCAGAAAGACAATTGCTTTCTTCTTTTGAACTCGAGACAGATGCTCCAATGCTGCCCGCAAATTCGTACCCTGGCGCTGCGGTTCAAAAGTCAGCAGTTCCCGTAGGATTCGCAAAATGTGCGTCCTACCTTTTCGTGGAGGAACAAATTTTTCGACGTGATCTGTAAACAGCAGCAGCCCAACCTTGTCCTGATTCTTGATGGCTGAGAATGCGAGCACCGCTGCGAGTTCAGCCGCAACTTCGCTCTTGAGTTGACGGTGGGACCCAAA
Organism: uncultured Alphaproteobacteria bacterium; assembly: GCA_964631675.1. Taxonomy (GTDB): domain Bacteria; phylum Electryoneota; class RPQS01; order RPQS01; family RPQS01; genus CAZVXJ01. The sequence continues at coordinate 2,801 of CAZVXJ010000101.1, read as the reverse complement.
CAAAGCCGAACTGGACAGATCTACCAGCAGCATGACTACAAGTTCGCGCTCTTCTTCAAACAGTTTAATAAAAGGATGTCCCATTCGTGCCGAGACGTTCCAATCGATAGCCCGAACATCGTCACCAATGTGATACTCCCGTACTTCAGAGAAGTTCATGCCGCGTCCTTTGAACACGGCGTGATATTCGCCCGAGAGAATCTCGTTCACGACGCCGCGCGTCTTGATCTCAATTTGCCGGACTTTTTTCAGAATCTCGCGCGTTTCCACAGGCTTTCCTTAAGGAACCTCGACGGTATTGAATATCTTGCCGATGATATCCTCGCTGGTCATCTCTTCAGCCTCCGCCTCGTAACTCGGTATGACTCGATGCCTTAACACGTCAAGCCCAACTGCTCGAACGTCGTCTGGCACAACATATCCGCGCTTTCTTAGGAAGGCGTGTGCTCGCGCCGCTTTAATTAAGTAGATCGATGCACGAGGCGAAGCTCCGTATTGGATCAGTGGCTTCAAATCAGCCAGCTTAAACTGCTCTGGTTGACGCGATGCGAACACAAGGTCCAATACGTAGTTCTCGATTTTTGGATCCACATATATGGTCTCGACCATTTGACGTGCGCGAAGAATTTCGGCGGGTGATACGACCGCATTAACTGATTCAATCTGCGCCTTCGCATAGGTGCGAACAATCTTGACCTCATCTTCACGCCGGGGATAGTCAATTTTCACCTTTAGCATGAATCTATCGACCTGAGCCTCCGGCAGCGGATATGTTCCTTCCTGTTCGATTGGATTCTGGGTAGCAAGTACAAGAAATGGATCAGGCAGCTGGAACGTGGTATCACCAATGGTCACCTGCCGTTCTTGCATGGACTCCAATAGAGCGGACTGTACTTTGGCAGGTGCGCGATTGATTTCATCGGCCAAGACAAAATTGGCAAATACGGGTCCTTTTCTGGTCGTAAACACGCCATCCTTCTGATTGTAGATCATCGTCCCTACGAGATCAGCAGGCAGTAGGTCGGGCGTAAACTGAATCCGTTGAAACTTGGCCTGCATCGTCTGAGCGAGCGTCTTGATCGCCAGTGTTTTTGCAAGACCAGGAACTCCTTCAAGTAGGATATGTCCGCCTGAAAAAAGTCCGATCAGCAGGCGCTCCATCATGTATCGTTGTCCATAGAGCAGCTTGCCTGTCTCAGCAAGAATGCGTTCCGCCAACTCGGCTTCACGCTCGATCTTTAAGGTAATCTCTCTTATATCCTGATCCATGTTCCTCCATGATTTTATGCAGTTTCTGCAGCCTCCCGGTGCTCGGGTAATTAGACAAACTGCATGGACTCAAAGTTCCAGACAAAAAAACGAATCCCCACTGAGTGGGGACTCGTAACCGTACAAGTATCAGATCGCAAGCATTACTTCGGCTTGCGAGCCGTGTCAGGCGAAGCCCCCGCCCCACCTTCCTTGGTGAGAATCTTATTTAATTCATCAATTTGATTGACATCCATACCAAGATGGTCAAGCTCCCACTGGGCATCCTTCACGAGTTGATGCTCGGGATACAGCTTAATGAATGAGCGGTATGCATCCTTTGCCAAATCAATATTTTTTAGATGGTTGGCATAAAGATAGCCCACCATAAACTGGCACTGGGGCGCCGACTGCGATTTTGGGTACACCTTCACGATTTCCTGGTATGCGGCAATCGCACCTTGAAAATCGCTCTTCTCCTGCAGTTGCTTCGCTTTCTCGAACAGCTCGGTTTCGCTCGGGCCCTTTTTGCACCCGATACCAACTAAAGCCATGACGATCACAATAACAGCTATGACCCTACCGTAATTCATCTGCGAAAAGCCTCATTTGAGAATTTTTGCTCAATATCAAGCAAAAGATACGAGTTAATTTGTCAAAAATCAAGCTGAAGTTGCGCCTCGGGGAAGGCTGACAATGAACGCGGCTCCCTTTCCGACTTCAGAAACCACTTCAAGTCGCCCGTTGTGATTGCGCAATATTTGGGAACTTATGGACAAGCCTAATCCTGATCCAGTCTGCTTCGTGGTGTAAAACGCATCGAATATCTTGTTGGCCTTTTCTTCCTCAATACCGGGACCCGAGTCGTGAAACACAAGTGTACACATGTTATTGCAAACGGTCGACAGCATGAACAGTACTCCGCCTTGTGGCATCACTTGAATCGCGTTGCGAATGATGTTGATGACAACCTGTCTAATCTGAGACGGATCCGCCCAAGCAGTCGGTAAGTATGGATCGAGCTCCGTATGCAGTTCAATCGGAAACTGCAATGGGGTGATTTCCGCTTGCATGAAGTGAAGAGTTTGCATCACAAGTGCATTCAGGTCCAAATCTTGGAACCTCGGAACCGCCGGTCTAGTGAAGTCAAGAATCTGAGTGAGAATTCGATCCAGTCGGTTCGTTTCCTCGACAATAATCTTGAGCTTCTGCTTGTTTCGATCTGCTTCATCGAGGTCCAGATACACTGAGCGCGCAAATCCTCCGATGGCAGCCAGCGGGTTTCTAATCTCGTGTGCGACGGTCGCTGCAACCTCCCCGATGGCCGTCGTCCGCTCAGTCTTGCGCAGTCGTTCACTACTGATTTTTATCTGCTCGTTTGCAATCATAAGCTCGTGGAGTTTTTTCTCCAGGCTGACAAGCAGCTTGCCGCGTTCAATCGCGGATGCCGCATTGTTGGCAAACAACTTCAGCCGCTGAAGGTCATCGTCTTCGATCCCTCTTTGACTGAAGAGATTGTCAACCAGCAAAACTCCAAGAACTCCTTCCCTTGT
>CAZVXJ010000100.1:0-9922 GCA_964631675.1 uncultured Alphaproteobacteria bacterium | reverse complement strand
CCCCCCCCCCCCCCCCCCCCCCCCCTCCCCACCTCAAACTTCAGAATTGCTGTACCCAGGCTGTCAGTCGGAAAAAACTGAAATGAGTAGACGATGTTGGAGTCGGAAACAGTTAATCCAGATGCGTCGCCAATTGCCATCCCATCCAGAGACAAACTGTATCTATTGCCCGGTGAAAAGCTCGTATCAGGCATAATTTCAAGTCGGCGAGCCGCGGTTTGCTCAACCGTTGCATTCAGCGTATCTCCTCCGCTCGACAGAAACGAGAGCGAATCAAGCGCATCCGTGCGGAGATATACAGGTTCGTCATATTCTACGGTGAATGACGAGCTCGGCAAGGGAGTCACTCCCTTAATAGGAGGATTCGAGTTGAATAGTCGGGGGCGGATTGAATCGGGTTTTCCCTGAACCACCAATGTATCCAAATCAACCCAACTTTGGCCACTTTCGTCTATGCCCGAAGTTCGCAGAACATACTCTCCTTTTGAAAGTGAGTCGCGAAAGAAGACAACCCAAGCTGCTTTCCCGCTGGTATCGGGCCGCGCATCCACACACTTCAGCGAAAAGTCCGGAGTCACCGGTTGGACTTGGAGGGTATCAGAATTGCGTGTGAGACGGAATAAAAACGCCTTCGAATTCAACTCTCTGATTGAACGAACGGCCACAGGAGTGGTATCCTGATCAGTAAGGCGAAAGGTCACAATGGACTCAATGCTGTCGCTTACCCATGCATCCCACGGGGCAACGCCGATTGGTTCCGATTCGCGGTTCCAGAGTCCGTCGTGGTTTTTATCCATAACGGCGAAGAAACGGTACATCCCAGGCCGTAAGTAGGCAAAGCGAAAAGTACCATCGGACGAGACTTGAAATCTGTAGTCTGCCTGAGCCAATGAAGGATCGAGAAAGGAATCGGCGGACATGGCATATGACCAAATCGAGACCGATTGCGAGTTTCCTTCACTGGATACCCATCCGGAGACTCTACCGCGATCAATTTGGTCACCCGTTGAAAATGCGATGGAATAGCTGCTTCCGACGGGGTTTCCCCGCAGGTCCTTTGCCCCGCTGCCGAGGGAGATGACGTAGGTCTTATTCGGTGCAAGCGAGTCCAGATACTGCAAGGTCAGCGCCCTACCCTTCCATCGATATCGGAGACGATTCCCCAGATCGGGTGCAAATGAAAGTGCACTCTCAATCGAAGAACGGCTGACCGGCTCGGAGAATTCCAGCCGTGCACTCATCACGCGGCTAACGTGCGTGGCATCGGCATCCGGAAAATGCCGAACAACTTCCGGCCCTTTTTCATCCTCAGCTCCGCCAGGCGGCGCGCCAACTTTCGCACAGGAGGCTGCCAGTAGAATTACCGACAGGCAAAGCACTTGCACGGATCGAGTTTCGCGCGGCACGCGCACCATCCTATCGCCGACCGATGGAGTAGTATTCAAACTTCATCGCGCGCATGTCTTCCGGTTCAAAGAGGTTTCTACCGTCAATAATCAGAGGCCGCTTCAGCAACATTTTCATGCGAGCGAAATCAGGATCACGGAACTCGTTCCATTCCGTAATAATCACAAGCGCATCGGCCTTATCAAGTACCGGGTAACTGTCGGACATAAAACTGATTCGATCACCGAAGATTTTTCTCGCTTCATGCATCGCCGCGGGGTCGTAGGCCTGAATCCGCGCGCCGCGCTTCAGGAGATGCTCGATCGTGTAGATTGACGGGGCTTCCCGCATGTCATCCGTGCGCGGTTTGAATGACAAGCCCCACACAGCAATCGTCTTGCCGCTCAGATCGTCACCCAGAACCGAGCACAGTTTTTCCGCTACACGCAGACGTTGCCTTGTATTCACTTGATCCACCGCCTCAAGGATTTTCAGCGGACGTCCATAGTCCTTGCCCGTTTTAATCAGGGCCAGTACATCCTTCGGAAAGCACGATCCACCGTAACCGACTCCGGGAAACAAGAAGTGTGGTCCGATCCGTTTGTCTGAACCAATACCAAACCTGACCTGAGTAACGTCGGCGCCAACTTCTTCGCAAAGATTGGCGATTTCGTTCATGAATGTAATTTTGGTAGCGAGCATGGCATTTGCGGTGTATTTTGCCATTTCCGCGGATCGCACATCCATGATCAACAAGCGGTGTCCAGTACGCTGAAAAGGCAAGTACAGCTTGCGCATGATCTCTTCGGCACGGGCACTGCCAACCCCCAAGACAATCCGATCGGGTTTCATAAAGTCGTTGACCGCATCACCCTCTTTCAGGAATTCGGGATTTGATACGATATCAAAGTCATGCGAAGCGAATTTGCCGACACACTCGCGTACCAAATCTCCCGTACCGACTGGAACGGTCGACTTGTTGACGATGATCGTGTAACCCGTAAGATTCCGGGCGATATCTTCCGCGGCCTTCAAAACATAGGTCAAGTCGGCCGAACCATCCTCTGAGGACGGAGTTCCAACGGCAATCATGGCAATCTCGGAACCCGGCACTGCGTCAGGCAAACTTGTCGTAAACTCCAACCGGCCCTTTTCAATGTTCCGTAAAACAACTTCTTTCAGACCCGGTTCGTAAATTGGGATCTCGCCCTGTTTCAGACGTGAGACTTTCGACTCATCTATGTCAACACAAACGACATGATGACCCGTATCCGCAAGACATGCACCGGTTACGAGTCCAACGTAACCGGTTCCAACGACCGTAAGTTTCATGGATGGAGAGGGTAGCTAAGGCAATGGCAAGTCAAGCACGATCGCCGGGTATCAAGACGCGGCAATCAGCTTGCGCATGTAAAGGCTGATGATGTGATTCAGAATGAGGTGTAGATCTTCGACAGGGCCATACTCGCGGCTTGATACCGTAATCTGATAGTCTACGAGAGAAGAGAGTTTGCCGCCTCCGAAACCAATCAAACCGACGATGATAGCTCCAACGTCCCGCGCGGCTTTTGCTGCGAAAAGCATGTTAGGAGAGTTCCCCGAGGCGGTCAGGAGCACGACAACATCTTTCGCTCGAACGTAGGTCTTGACAGGTTCGGAAAAGACGGAGTCGTAGTTCAAATCATTGCCATACGCGGTAAGCATCGGCATATTGTCGTTGAGGCAGATCATCCGAAGTCGTTTCTTTCCGATCGCGTTCGCACCCTTTGAAAAGTCGCAAACCCAATGGCTCGCGGTCGAAGCAGACCCGCCGTTCCCGCAGACGAAAACAGTGCGATCGTTTGCATATGCCTGCTCGAAAACATTGAGCACGGCTTCGATTTCAGAATGTTTGACGTCTTCCAAAACTTCCCGGACCTGGGAGAGATACCAGTCGATGTGTTCCCTGTACGATGCCATACTATTTGAACGGGTACCGTCTTAGATTGAAGATCACTTTGCTGCCATCCCTTTCCGGCAGAAATGGCAGTTCATAAAGATGCGACAATGCAGCACGCACACGCTCCTGATTGCCGGGTTGAACATATAGGAATAGAAAGCCCCCGCCGCCAGCTCCCGCGATCTTTCCACCCAAGGCACCTGCTTTCATAGCACGCTCATAAAGCTCATCAATGCCAGAATCCGAAATCCGGGAGGCAAGACTTCGCTTCAGCATCCAGCCCTCGTGCATGGCAGGTCCTACACGGTCGAATCGCCCACCCTTGAAATCATCACGTATTCTATCAACCAGTGGCATCATCGCCGAAATTGTGTCTCGCTGAACGGCTGTTCGCTCTTTCTGCTCGCTCAGAATCTCTGCTGAGTTTCGGGTCCGATTAGTATAGAACAGCATCAGGCTCTGGCCGAATTGCCAAACGTGCTTGCCACTCAATTCGATGTTCTCGACCTCGACACTTTCGTCGGCGTGAAATGTGAACACACGTACTCCGCCATAGGCAGCAATGTACTGATCTTGTTTACCGATCGGCCTTTGACAACGTCCGATTTCAATTTCACATGCCTCGCTTGCAAGCCGCTCTGCCGTTACCTGTTCCCCACGGAACATATACATCGCGTTCAGCAATCCGACCACCAGCGAAGACGATGAACCAAGCCCGCTTCCTTCGGATGGGACATCCGCCAGCATTGAGATCTCTACTCCGCGTTCGATGCCGGTTCTAAGCATGCACTCCCGCACAAGCTCATGCTGGATTTCAGAAACCTCATCAACAATTTCTTTCTTGGTATAGTTGATGAAGATTCTGTCGTCAAAACGCTCCTTGATGATAACAAAAATGTACTTGTCAATGGCCGTCGAAATAACTCGTCCCGGAGAATGCCTGTAGTATTCGGCCAGGTCGGACCCACCGCCGGCAAAACTTAGACGAAGAGGAGTTTGAGAAATGACCATTTATTGAATCATCTGCGCCCGGGCATCCATCTGAGCGCGGTGGTAATTTTCAGGAGTACCGATGTCCAAAATATACTCTTCCGTGACATATCCATACATCTTGCCGACCAGTCCGGGCAATACATCAAATCCCAAGTCCGCAGGTGAGCGAGCCGGCAGATAATTCCGTAATTCCGGTCCTGCCACGTGAATTCCTGCATTCGCCAAATTCGATTTTGGCCGTTTAGGCTTCTCTTCAAAGGAAACTACTTTGCCCTGCGAATCCAATTCCAGTATTCCGCAGCGCTCGGGCGTGCTTGTGGGATAGGCAACCAATGTGATAATCGGGCAACCGTTCGCACGGTGAAATCGTATGACCCTGGAAAGATCAATGCGGGCAAAATTATCCGCGTAGACAATCAGGTACTCCTTCTCATGCTCCACAAAGCTCCATGCCTCGCGCAGTGTCCCCGCACTTCCCAGCAGAATTGGTTCAAGAAAAGTAACAAAGCGTATGTTTGTTGGGCGCGATAGCAGGTAGTCCGAAACCTTATCCGCATGATGATGCAGATTGATCATTACGTCGGTAACACCCGCACTTTCAAAGCTCTCGATCCAGTAGTCGATCAGGGGCCTGCCTGCAATCGGCAAGAGGCACTTCGGGGTCTCGGCTGTCAGCTGCCCGAGACGGCTTCCGACTCCTGCCGCCAGCAAGAATGCTTTCATACGCTGACGGTTTCCCGCTTTGACTCAAACCATTCTACGGTCCTTCGAAGCCCATCTGAAAATTTCACTTCCGCCGTCCAGTCCAGTTTGGTGCGCGCTTTGGTGGAATCCAGAAATATTCTGCGAATCTCACCTTGTCTCGCATCGGCATAATGTGCATCATACGGAAAACCGAGAATAGTCTTTAACTCCGTATAGAGCTGGTTTACAGAAATCCCAGTACCCGTTCCGATGTTGAATATCTGATTGTCACCTCGAGTGAGTGCCGCCATGTTCGCACGAACCACATCGCCGATGAAGACATAATCCCGCAGCTGCTCACCATCTCCATAGATTGTCGGCGTCTTTCCATCGAGCATCATTCCGATGAAGATGGCGTTGACTCCGGCTTCGCCATGCGGATTTTGCCGCGGCCCATACACATTACCATAGCGGAGTACAACGTAGTTCAATCCTTCGAGTAAGCGATAGAGCTCCAAATAGTGCTCAACCGTGTGCTTGGAGATTCCATAGGCACATTCCGGATTCACCGGCTGCAATTCATCTGCCGGGAGCTTCTCAAGTTCACCAAAGACTGCGCCCCCTGTGGATGCGTAGATGAATCGTTTGGTGCCGATACGGACGGATTCCAGAATCAGGCGCAAGGATCCGATGATGTTGCATTCTGCATCAAAGAATGGATCCAGCAATGACCGCCTCACATCCATTTGCGCCGCATGATGGTTCACCGCCTCGGGACGGAACTCATCAAATACACGCTTGACAAACTCACCGTCACGTATGTCGCCTTCGTAGAATCTTGCGGCGGCGGGAATATTCTCGCGCTGTCCCGTGCTCAGGTTGTCGAGTACGGCTACCTCGTGGCCATCCCTTATGAAGCCATCGGCAACATTCGAGGCGATAAATCCGGCGCCACCGGTAACGAGAATTCTCATGCGCTCTTCTCCACTTTCGCTTCACGCACTACATTCAATGCGCGCATATTTTTAGATGCAAACTCAAGGATGTCCTCAACGTCTGTCTGTGCTTCAAGGTATGCATGATACTCGGCCACCGACTCTTGAATGCTTTTTGATGGCTTCCAGCCCAAAGCCCTCAAGTTTGAGATATCCGAAACACTGTGGCGTGTGTCGCCAAACCGAAACCAGCCGGGAATAGCCGGTTTTAAGCGATCATGACCGTACTCCGTTGCTACTACGGTGCAGAATTCCGCTACCGTGACTGGCTCTCCGCCGCCTACGTTGTAGACGGAGCCTGCTGCCCGGTCATCAATGAGCAGGATTAGATTTGCATCCACGGCATCGGCGATATTGACAAAATCCCTGACTTGGCGTCCATCTTCGTAAATAGTCGGTGCCTTACCAAAAAAATAACTTAAAGAAAAAATGCGACACGCTCCCGAATATGAGTTATAAAAACTCTGTCGTGCCCCCTGCACAATAGAGTATCGTGCTACGGCCGTGGGAATATCGTATCGCTTCCCGAACGCAATGGCCATCGTCTCCTGCGAATGCTTGGAGAGCGCATATTGGTTTTGAGGATTTGCATGCGTTTCAGGAGTTGGTATGCAAGTCAACGATTCACCCGTTGCAGGGTCTGAAAAATCCCAACGGCCACTCTCCAAATCGGCAAGTGTGCGAATCTGAGGTGCAAACACGTCACCGGATGAATTCCTGTACAAACCCTCTCCTGCGACTGCCTGAGACGATGCAACGACTATTTTTCGTATCGGAAGTTTCTTTTCAACGATCAACTCATACAGCAGTGCAGTACCAACCGAGTTTACGGAAAAGAACTTGCTGAAATCCGGCAGATAATCCTGATACGCCGCCAGGTGAATCACGGCATCAACCCCATTCAGCGCCTTAAGCATGAGATCCCTGCTGCGAACATCACCCTCAAAGAACCGGAATTTTGGCGAGAGGTAGCTTGGTTTACCTTTCTGGTGCACGGGTTTCTCGAGGCTGTCCAGAATAGTCACTTCGATACCACGCGCAAGCAGGGCATCTGCCGTATGGGATCCAATGAATCCCGCCCCACCCGTGATTAGAACATGCACAATGCCACCTGTTCCATGCTGACAATCAGTGGGCGCCTCGTCCGGAGAGGACTACTGGAATAGTTCGCATCAGAATTTTGAAATCTAGCCAAAGTGACCAGTTATCAATGTATGCAAGATCCAACTTTACCCATTCATCGAAGTCTGTGATCGTGCTTCTCCCTGAAACCTGCCAAAGACACGTGAGGCCCGGTTTAACCGATAGCTTACGGCGATGCCAACTCTCAAATCGTCTCAGCTCAGTCTCCAGTGGCGGGCGAGGACCAACGACAGACATGTCACCCTTCAGCACGCTCCAGAGTTGCGGCAATTCATCCAGACTGAACTTACGGAGCAAACGCCCGACTCTGGTGATGCGAGGGTCGTTCTTCATCTTGAATGCGACTCCCTTCATCTCATTCTCGGCTAAGAGTTTTTCTTTCAGCGCGTCCGCGTTCAGCACCATCGTACGAAACTTGTAGCCGGTAAAGTTTTTCTTGTTCTGGCCAACGACCTTCCACGTATAGAAGATCGGGCCTCCGTCGCCAAGCTTGATGAGTGCCGCAATAGTCAGCAACAACGGCGATAGAATTAAGAGCAGCAAAGTCGAGAACACGATGTCAAAAAATCTCTTAACCAGCAGCTGCCACTCCCTGTGCCGCATAGGCGCAAATATCAGAACAGGTTGGTCATACAGGATTTCAGTTTCTACATGCGCGACCAGGCTGGAGAAGAAATTCGAAAGAATGACGGCCCGAACTCCTTCCTGTTCACAAAGGGCAAGCATATCGGTACAGTCGGCTAGATTGCGCGTGGGTACCGCAAACACCACTTCGTGCACAGGGTGGGAATGGAGCACCGTCATCAAATCGTCCGGTCCACCGAGCACTTTGGAACCCAGTACTTCCTTTCCCTTCAGCGCGGGATCCAGTTCCACAAAGCCGACGAGGTCTATTCCCCATTCACCATGCTCACCGACCGACGCCAGAAATCGCTGTGCCTTTTCACCACTACCGACAATGACAATTGTCTTGGTTAGCTCGCCTCGAGATCGCAGATAAGCTTTCAGGTTGTGAAAGAAGATCCGATTGAGACAGAGCAATGCCACATTGATGGCTGCAAACAGCACGATTGTGGAGCGCGGCGGCGACTCAAGTCTTAAAATGTAGACAATGCCGAGCAGCGCAAGCGTTCCAAGCAATACCGTCCGGAGCACGATTCTGTACTCGTACCTTACCGGAACCCGGCGGTCTTCTGAATAGGCCTTTTGCAAGTCGAGCAGGAACCACCAGACCGGAACTATAATGATCAGAATGTTGGCATAGCTCTCAAATGACTGCGCAGTTCCAAAGAAGTACACCGTGCGAATTTGCGAGCGAAGTGCGAACGCGGCAACGAACGACACCACGGTCATCAGAATGTCTGCCACCTGCGCGAATACGCGCATCCAGATCGATTGTTCGCTCGCTTGAGCCATACGTTAGATCAGCCTGCCTTGCCCGTCGTTTCGGGCCGCGGCAACTACGCTCCGCCGCCTCCGTAGAACTCGCGAATGGCGGAGCAAACGGTCTCTACGCCGGGCGCGCTCAATTCAGCGGAAATCGGAAGTGCGAGTGAATCCGCGGCAAGTGCCTCAGCGACGGGGAATTGGCCCTGCTTATATCCCATATAGGCAAAGCACTTCTGCAAGTGAAGCGGAACAGGATAGTAGATATCTGAACCGATCCCTTTGGTGCGCAGAAACTCTTTGAGTTCATCCCTTCTTGGAGCTCGGATGACATACTGATGGTAAATGTGAAATGCTCCAGCCAATTCGACCGGAGTTTTCACGGGAGAACCTGCCAGGAGTTTGCCATAAAGCGAAGCCATCGTGCGGCGGTGATCATTCCATGCACTCAGGTGTGAGAACTTCACAGACAGAACAGCGGCCTGCAATTCGTCCAGCCGGCCACAAATGCCGATTCTATCATAATAGTATCGGTTATGCCCGCCATGTACACGATCCTTTCGGACCAGATCTGCAAGTGCCGCATCCCGAGCCAACACCATCCCGCCGTCGCCAGCACCTCCAAGGTTCTTGGTTGGATAGAAGGAAAAGGCCGACAAGTCGCCGACACCTCCCGCTACAAATCCGTCTCGCCTTGCTCCGACCGCCTGAGCGGCATCCTCAATCAAATACACTTTGTGCTTGTTTGCCGCCGCTCTCCATGCGGTCGGGTCAACCATTTGCCCAAAGAGATGCACAGGCAACAGAGCCTTCGTGCGCGAAGTGATTGCGCTCTCAGCTTGTGCCAGATTGAGATTGAAGGTATCTTCGTCAATGTCCGCAAAGACGGGGCGCGCTCCAATGCGAACGATTGTACTTGCCGTGGCAAAGAAAGTATAAGGTGTTGTGATGATTTCGTCACCGGGTTTCACGCCGGAAGCGAGATAGCAAAGTATCAATGCATCGGTGCCTGAGGATACACCAATGCCGTGGGGCATTCCAGCCAGCTCGGCCATTTGCTGTTCAATCTTTTTTACGTAGGGGCCGAGAATGAAGTACTGTGTCTCAAACACAGAGTTGATTTCACGAAGCACTTCATCCTTAATCGTCCGGTATTGCGCCGGAAGATCCATCATCGGAACGTTCATGCAGTTACCTGTGCAAAATGTTGCACGGTGCGCTCAATGCCCTCGGGCATCTTGATGCTCACCGTATAGTTCATCGCCTTTTGAATCTTTGAGATATCCGCGCGCGAGTGTTTGACGTCACCAGCTCGCGCGGGTTCATGCACCGGATTGGCTTTGACTCCCAGCGAGTCAGCAATCGCGTGCAAAACATCCAGCAGTGTATATTGTTC
>CAZVXJ010000099.1:0-9932 GCA_964631675.1 uncultured Alphaproteobacteria bacterium | reverse complement strand
AATGCGGATGGCTCTGTCGTTTTCGCCGGCACAACGTCTTCGTACGGCCCCGCGCAGGATAACGTCTATCTGCTGAAGATCAACTCGACAGGCGATTCGCTCTGGATGAAAACCTATGGCGGAACTCTGGTTGACGCGGCTCGCGATATCGAGAAGACATCTGATGACGGGTATTTTGTTTCTGGATACTCGTATTCATTCGGCATGGCGGCCGGAGACTTCTACCTGATTCGCTTGAATAGCAGCGGAGACTCGCTGTGGACTCGCACTGCCGGCAGAAGTGGCGGCAGCGGTGAGGCTCTGGTTGTTACGCCTGACAATGGATGTTATCTGGCCGGTTATGCCAATACCGCGTTACTGGTAGACATGCATCTCATGCGCTACGACCCGTCGGGTAACCAGATCTGGCTGCGAACCTATGGCGGTTCCGGCAACGACTTGTGTTACGACGCTGAGCTGGCGGCCGATGGCGGACTAATTCTCTCCGGCTATTCAGGTTCCTTTGGAACCAGTTTCGAAACCTATCTTGTTAAGACTGGCCCGGAAGCTGCCCTTGGAGTACAGCATCCTAACGGCGGCGACCAGTGGACGCTTTTCAGCTCGAAATCAGTCAACTGGTTCAGTGCCACTCCGGCTTCGTCGGTGCGGATAGAACTCAATCGCAACTTTCCGGCTGGCCCGTGGGAAATTCTCGCGGACAACGTCCCGGATGACGGCACCGAAGTCGTTACCGTCACGAGCCCTCCTTCCACAACCTGCCGCGTGCGGGTGACTCAGCTCCCGGCGGGCGCATCTGATGTGAGCGATGCGAACTTCACCATTGCACCGTCCGCAGGTGTTTTGTCCTTTGTGCGGTCCAGTGATCTGGAGACAGTGCTTTACGAATGGCGGACTGACACCGTGGACTGCGGATTCATTCGAACCATGATTCTCCGTTTGAAAAACACCGGCACCGATTCCCTTGTTGCCTACGCGCCGGGCGTACTCGCTGGGCCGGATTTTTCCCGCACGACTACATGCACAGGATCGTTCGTCATTGCACCGGGTCAGAATACTACTTGCAATGTGACCCTTCGTTATGATCCGACCGTGGATGGAACTCATTTTGATACCCTGCGTGTGCACACCAACGCCTCAAACGCGGTCAACGAATACGTTTCATTTCCTATGTCAGGCGGCCGTAGATCCGCACCGGAAAGACCCGACAGCATCTTGGTCACATTCCGGACGGACTCCGTGAGACTTTACTGGGAGCCCGTTCTGCGTGCAACCGGAGGCTGCCTGTTAGATCCCCCGGTGCAGTTTTACAATGTCTACAAATCGTACTGGCCCGACAGTACCTACCAGGTACATGCCACCGTTGCGGACACGTTCTTTTTCGAAGTGGCAACGGATACGATGCGCCACTATCGGGTAACAGCGGTAGACCCAACACCGTAGAGTTCAGGAATCCGGCGGGCTGAATTAGAGTGTTCAAGGGGGAATAAGCTACGATTCGATGGTTGATGATTGCGTTGCTTGGCGCAGGGTTGGTCGGTTGCCGCGAACCCGCACCTAAGCCGAAGCTGCTCGGAACGAGCCATCTGCCGTTGAGAGAAAATCGCATCTGGACCTACCGCGAGAAAAGAGACGGGCGAGAAGAAAAATATTCGCTCGCAGTGCGATTTCTCGGAGGCGATCGCTATCAGGTCTTCCGCGCCGTCGTAAAGGGAATTGACCTGGGCGAAATCGCATTTGTTCAAGTTGATTCCATCGTTTACTTCGAGACGACCAAACCGCTCACTCAGCTCGAGTCCCCGCTCCGCGTACCGGTCTTTCGGCAAGTTTGGGTTGACGAAAATGCGGCGCGTGGTGATTCATGGGATGACACGGACACCGGAACACGAACGCTATACGCAGGTCTCGATTCCGTCACCGTACCCGCCGGACACTACTCAAATTGTTACAAGACGATCACCGAGTCTCTGCCCGAGCTGGCAGACACGCTGGCGCTCCGCTATGCCCGCGGAGAAATTTCCGCCGAGGAACTTTCAAGACAAACTGCAAATTCAAAGCTCGTGGTAGTTCGATGGTTTGCACCGGATATCGGTCTGGTTAAAGAGCAAATCGGCCACTCGGATTTCGTTCGCGAGCTCCTCGCTGTAAAAGACTGAAGCAACTTGCACTGGAACAGCCCATCTCATTACATTTCTTCTCCGACTGAACTCCCTTCTCACGCATGATACGCTGGTTTCTCTTCGCCTCACTGCTCACCCTTGGCAACGCTTTTGCCGCTGACTTCTCAGTTAAGCGTTATGCCGAGCCGTCCTCGGTAAAGGAGTATGTTGCCGCGCGCGATGCCGCAAAGTCCAGTCGAGACCGGCTGCAGACGGCGCGGGACTTTCAAAACAAACTCCCCGATGACATTCCGCTCCAGATTCTGGTCTCAAATGATCTGGCCTTTGACAATCTGGAGCAGGCGCGTTCCTTCTACGTAAACCGTTCGAAGGGCAATCCGTCCAATATTGCCGCGCATTTCCTCTCGGGGCGGATGATGGACTCACCCCAGCAACGGATGGAATACGCCGATCGGATTCTTGCATTGGATAAGAACAGCTATTGGGGTAACTTGCTGCTGGGAAGCTCTCTCACTCCGGAAATGGACCCGGGGTTCACCAAAGCGGAAGCAAGCCTGCGTTCCGCCATTGCTGCGGACAATTCACTGCCGTTTGCCGTTGCGGCACTTGCAGAATTGTATGTCCGGAAAGGCGATGTCGCGGCCGCCGACAAGACTTACCTCAAATTGGGCGAGATGCAGCCTGACAAGTTTGAGCCCGTGCAGTTCCGCCTTATGCTACACCCCGGCGAATACAGTTCGCTCCTCAAGTGGATCGATGAGTTCCTCGACAAGAATCCCACGAATATCGCTGCAATGAACACGAGAGCGGCTGTGCAGCGCGAGCAATCGGACTGGACCGGTTATTTGGAGACCAATCGCCGGATTGTGAACACCGAGAAAAGCGGCGAGAGTTGTTACAATCTTGGCTGTGCATTTGCCATCAATGGCCAGGCGGATTCGGCCTTCGCATGGCTGAATGCCGCATCGGACGGAGGGTATGACGACCTTGCTCAATATCGCGACGATGACGACCTCACGAGTTTGAAAAGCGACCCGCGCTGGAGCGAATTGCTCGATCGCATCGAGGCCAATCAGCAAAAAGCCCTTCAAGCTTACATGAGCGATCTGGTCAAGAACGCCGGAGCGGCTAAGGAACAGGCGGTTGGCGAACGCTCAAATCAGGCTGCTCCGGACTTCACATTTTCTGATCTCAATGGAAAGAATGTCTCGCTCTCGAAGTTGCGCGGCAAAGTTGTCATTCTGGATTTCTGGGCCACGTGGTGCGGCCCTTGCAGACGGACGATGCCCTTGCTGAATGAATATTTCACCACTACAAAGCCCGCCGATGTCGAGGTATTTGGCGTAAATGTGTGGGAACGCAATCCTGCCGCCGTGAAGCCCATGATCGAACAGGGCGGTTACAAGTTTCCAATTCTGCTGGGCGATGACAAAGTGGCCGGAGAGTACGGAGTGCGTGGAATTCCCACACTCGTTGTGATTGACAAAAACGGCAATATTGCCTTCCGGCATGTCGGTGCTGATCCGGGTCTCATCAAAAAACTCGAGTGGCAGGTCGGCGAACTCAACAAATGACCGTGCGTGAATGGGCAGCGGACGCTGAGACACGGGTTCGACGCGCTGCACCCAAAACCAAGTCAAAGCAGGACGCCGACTATCGTGGGGCGGATATCGAGTACCTTGGTGTGCGAGCGCCTGAATATCGACAGTTGGCGCGAGAGTGTGACTGTATTCCGGACGGGAAATGGGCGGCATACACTGAAGCAATCTGTAAACAACCCGTTTACGAACTTCGTATTCTGGCTCATCTGATTGCCGCGCGGCACAAACGCGAATTCATGCCCGGGCACTGGCCCCTTTTCCAAAAGTGGCTGGGCAGATGTAGGGGCTGGGCCTTGACTGATTCCCTCTGCTGCGAAGTAATCGGTCACTGTATCGTAAAGTTTCCGGCACTCGCCGCCAAGACCCGCTTCTGGGTGCGTTCAACATCCTTGTGGACACGCCGTGCATCGCTCGTCAGTTTTTGTGTTCCTTTGAGAGCAGGTTTCTCGCCTCGAATAGTCTTCGCCAATACGGAAGCACTATTGGCCGACCGGGACCCGATGATTGTGAAAGCGATAAGTTGGGTGCTCCGCGAATCCGCCAAAATGCATCCGAATGAACTCAGCCAATTCATGCGGGAACATGAGTCAGCCATTGCTTCCCAGGTTCTCCGCGAAGTGCGCACGAAAATTCGTACGGGCACCAAAAGCGGCCGATCCGTCTCACCTTCTACCTCCTAGCATTGAATAGATTCTCTTCCGTATTCATTGTACTGCTGGCGCTGAGCGGAGTGTCGTATGCTCAGGGTCAAATCCGCACGATCTTCGACTGTGCACAACGCGGGACGCCGGCGCAAATGGACTCATTTCTTGCCGCAGGCGCGTCTATCAACAGTGTCGATTCCATCGGCTCCACGCTGATGCACTATGCCGCCTACGGGACGAAACCGGAAATGGTTGAGTTTCTGGCGAAAAAGGGTCTCAGTATGTACACCGTGAATCAGGATGGATTTACACCCATGCATTTTACGGGACTCTTCGGATCAGCCGAAATCGCTTGGATGATGTATGCCTACGGCGCACGTTTCACCGACCGCGACAACAACGAGCACACGCCACTGAACTGCGCGGCGATGAAAAACAATCTTAATGCCGCGCGCGTTTTCATTCTATGCGGAGCCGACGTGAACGATCACAATAAAGGCAACTGGACTCCGATGCGCGTGGCCCAGAAGCAGGGCCATCAGGAGATGGTGAATTTGCTCGCCAGCATGGGAGCGAAGGAGTAGGCGTGTCCCTTGCGTTTTCAAAGGTCTCGGTTCTCGGCGCGGGCACAATGGGTGCAGGTATTGCTCAGGTTTGCGCTGCCGCGGGCTGTACGGTCGTGCTGTTTGAGCCCATGCCGGATGTGCTGAAGCGGGCACAGCGGGGCATTGAATCAGATCTGAAAAAAGGCGTGGAGCTGGGCAAGCTGACTGTCTCGGCAGAGCAGTCCACGCGCGAACGGATTACGTGTACTGGATTGATGGCGGACTGCGAGAATTCCGATCTGGTGATTGAAGCCGTTCCCGAGCGGCTCGAACTGAAGCAGGAAATCGTAACGCGGTTTGATGACATGGTTGCGCCGGAATCCGTAATTGCAACCAACACCAGTTCGCTCTCGGTAACGGCAATTGCGGCCAAGTCGAGATTTCCCAACCGGGTTGCGGGACTTCATTTCTTCAATCCTGCCACGCGTATGAAACTTGTTGAAGTGGTGTGCGCGCAGCAAACCTCGAGCGACGTCATCGACCGCTGTATGAAATTCTCGCGCGAGATCGGCAAGGAACCGGTGCTTGTTCAGGATTCGCCCGGATTTATTGTCAATCGATGTGCCAGACCCTTTTACGGAGAAGCCCTGCGCTGTCTTGGCGAGGGTGTTGCGGACGTCAAGACCATTGACCATATCTTGAAGGCCGGGGGGTTCAAGATGGGGGCATTCGAGCTGATGGATCTGATCGGCATTGACATCAACTACACAGCTACGCGCACGATTTGGGAAGGCTACTTTCACGACTCGCGATACCGCCCGCATCCCATTCAAAAACGCATGTTAGAAGCCGGCCATCTCGGGCGAAAAGCTGGACGCGGATTCTACGACTATCCCGATGGCAAGTGAACTGGCCGCAGAACCGGAACTTTACGCGCTGAAGCGTGTGCTCATCGCAGGTTCTGCAATCGACGCCACCGCATTCGCTGAACGCGCCGCTGAAGCCGGACACAACCCAATTCTCATGCTTCCGCCGGATGAAGCCGGATTGGCCCCGCATTTGTTTGATGTGGTGGATCCGGAATCGCCCGATGTGCTCTCTGACGTTGAAATCGCGGTAGAACTGCATGCAATTGATTTGGATGCGAAGGCGGATGCGTTAACTCACATCGAGCAAGTTGTGGCCGCCACGGTCCCTTTGATGTCGATCTGCAACACCACGTCCGTCAGTGAAGTCGCTTCACTGGTTCATCAGACTGAGCGCTTGGTGGGTGTTTGCATCCTTCCGCCGTTTTCGGAGTCTAAACTGGCAGAACTCTCCTTTGTTGGTCAGCCAAACGACGATATCCTGAAATCTGTGCGACGGCTATTCGACAGTCTTTCCGTGCAAACAGCCCACGTGCAGGACTCGCCTGGTGGTGTGCTGGTTCGTACAGTTTGCTGCCTGGTCAATGAGGCCGCTCAAGCGATGCAGGACAGTATCGCGACGGCACGAGAGATCGACACGGCTATGAAGCTCGGAGTAAACTATCCGGACGGGCCGCTGGCGTGGGGAGACAAAATCGGCCTCGATCATGTTCTGGCGGTAATGGAGGGGCTCTACGCTGAGTTCCGCGAAGAGCGCTACCGCCCGACACCTGCCCTCGCGCGCTGCGCGCGCGCGGGCCGATTGTTTCACTCCACCTGAGTACTACTTTGTTTTCTGCACACGCACTTTCTAAGCGGAGAATTTCATGATTCGCACATTTTCATGTCTCAAGATTCCGGTTCTCCTGTTGTCCGCAGTCATCCTGCTCACAGGCTGCCTGATTTCCGAACGGAAGGAGTATACGTTTAAGGTCGCCGCCGACGGTACCGGAAGCGGAACAGTCAAATACATAAACCTCGTCTCGCAAAATGATGAAGGTAAGGATGTCTCCTTCAAGGACTTTGCCGAACTGGTAACCGATTACATCGAAGGCGATAAATTCCTCGACGAAAACCCGGCCTGGACTATCACGGACAAGAAACTCTATGAAAAGGACGGAACCCTCTGGGGCGAAGTGTCCTTCACCTTTACCAGCTGGGACAGCGCGGGCTTTCTGCGCGAGACGGGCTGCGCCTGTTGCCCGACGTATTACTATCTCGAAGAAGTGAACAATGAAAACTACGAGTCTTCAAATGGAACTTTTTTGAAAGAGTACGGTAAGATTCCGCTCATTGCTTTTGAACCCGCCATGAAGGAATTCACAATTCGCACAACCGTTCAAGAAGACCTGTCCGATACGTCTCCGCTGCTCCCGCATTACAAAAGCTGGAAGAAGAAGTAGCAAGACGGAAATTATCTAAAGCGAAATCTCATCCTCGGAGTCTTATTATGTTCGCTCGCATACTTGCACTGATTACCTTGTTCTGCGCAACTTCTTTCCCTGTGTTAGCTCAGAGTAGTTCACCTCTGCTGAGCAAGCAGGCATACATTCCCGATATTGGCACATTCCTTAAAATCGGCTCCTGCAGTCCGGTTGGGGTCAGTTGGGACGGCAAGGATGTTTATTTCAGCTCCAGTATGTCCGGCGAACCGCAGATCTATCGTGTGAATGAGGCGGGTTGGCCCTATCAGCTCACGACGTTTGAAGACGGTGTCGGCGGATTCAATCTCTCTTGGAACGGGCAATTGGCCATAGTCTCGGCGGCGGTTGGTGGCAATGAGAACTCGCAGCTATACTTGATGGACCCCAAGACCGGTCGCATTCAGCAGTTGATTGACATGCCAAAAGTCCAGTTTGGAAATTCCGTCTGGACTCATGATGACAAGTTTGTATACTTCCGTTCGAATGAAGAGAATCTGCGGGACTTCTTCATCTACCGTATGGACATGGCCACCGGTAACTACACAAAGGTCTTCGGCGATACGGTCAATGGCCCGCGCGGATCGAATGCTATTGTGGATCTTTCGGAAGACGATCAGTGGATGATCATCAGCAATGCCACGTCTAATGCTAATAACGATCTATATCTGGTGGATCTGAAGAGCGGCGAGTCCAGTAAAATGACCGTGGACAGCATCGATGTCAGCTATGGCAGCGTGACTCTCTTGCCGGATAACAGGACGGTGTGGCTGACTTGTAACGATAATCCGAGCGGCATGTCGAAAATTGCCACCATGACTGTGGGATCTCCGAAAATTCACTACGTTGAAGATGGCTGGTTTGATTCCAAATGGGAAGTCGAAGGTTTGGGATTTACCCGCGATTACAAATATCAGGCTGCTTCGGTGAATGAAGACGGCTATACCAAACTTCACCTGCGCGAGTTCAAATCAAAGAAGAAACTGCCGACACCGCCGCTCGAAGGAAACTACAGCTACGGTGGCTGCGATCAAAACGGCCGCTTCATTCTCTCCTTCAGCAGCGCCACGCGCGCGCCGGACGTTTGGAAGTGGACTCCCGAAACGGGAAACTGGGGACAACTGACGTTTTCAATCTATGCAGGTATCGATCGTACGCTTTTCACCGAGCCGAAACTTGTGCGGATTAAGAGCTTTGACGGACTCGAAGTTCCTGCTTTCCTGTACTTGCCCCCGAGTTTCAAGAAAGGCGAGCCTGTGCCGTTCATCGTCGATGCGCACGGTGGCCCCGAATCTCAGGCGCGGCCGGGTTTCATTCGCAACTATCAATATCTGATGTTGAATGGCTACGGTGTGCTGGCTGTGAACCCGCGCGGCTCTTCCGGCTACGGCCGTGATTATATGGCGCTTGACGATTACAAGAAGCGTAAGGATTCGCTGAAGGACTACAAGGCGGCCGCCGACTGGCTCGTTTCTGCCGGGTACAGCGCGCCGGGCATGATGGCGATTCGCGGCGGCAGCTACGGCGGCTATGTGTCGCTGGGTATGATCACCGAGTACCCGACTTTGTTCAATGCCGCTGTCTGCAATGTAGGCATCGCGAATTTTGTCACTTTCCTCAAGAACACCGCCTCTTACCGTCGCCATCTGCGAGAAGCTGAATACGGGCCGCTGGCAGATTCGACGTTCCTTGCATCGATTTCGCCGATTCACAAAGCGAAGGACATCAAGACGCCGCTGCTGCTTGTACACGGCGCAAACGATCCGCGTGTCCCGATCGACGAAGCGCGGCAGATGCTCTCTGCGATTCAAGCCAACGGCGGCATCGTGGATTCGCTGTTCTTCATGGACGAAGGCCACGGTACAGCCAAGCGCGACAACTCTATCATTGAATACACCAAGCAGGTCGAGTTCTTCAATTCCTTCCTCAAACCCAAAAAAGTCGAGTTGAAGAAGGGATAATCTTCTTCGTAGCGCCGCATGGACATGCGCTTCTTCGATGAACGTACAAGTACAAATCAAAGCGTATATTAGCAGCCAGCCCGAACCGAAACGCGGTGACATGCAAGCGCTGCACCGCGTGATTCAGCAAGCAATGCCGGCCTGTAAGTTATGGTTCTTGGACGGCAAAAACAGTGAAGGCAAAACGGTTTCCAATCCGAATATCGGCTATGGATCTTACACCATGAGATATGCCGATGGAAAAACCAGAGAGTTCTATCAAATCGGCCTGAGTGCAAACTCTACCGGAATCTCTGTCTACATCATGGGACTTGAAGATAAGACCTATTTGGCCAAAACGTATGGAAAGAAACTTGGCAAAGCGAGTGTGACCGGATATTGCATTAAGTTCAAAACTCTAGAAGACATAAACCTCGACATACTTGAAGCGGCCATACGATCTGGTGTTAAGGCGACCGCATAACTGCTGACAATATGCGGGTTAGAAAACCCTATGTTTCCGATTGGATATTTTTCTTTAACATAAATGCCCTCAGTTTTCCTCTGTGATATGACGCGCACGCCGGTCGGCAAGCACAACGGTGTGCTGCGGAGCGTGCGGCCCGACGATATGGCGGCGCTCGTGATTAAGAGCGTTGTCGAACGAAACAAGATTGATCCCGAAACGATTGACGAAGTCTACATGGGCTGCGCCAATCAGGCGGGCGAAGACAATCGCAACATCGCGCGCATGGCCGT
>CAZVXJ010000098.1:0-9942 GCA_964631675.1 uncultured Alphaproteobacteria bacterium | reverse complement strand
GTATAGGACCGAAAAAGCCGCGAAGACCGCCAGCGTAATCACCTCCTGTATCGTCTTGAGTTGGGCTGCTGTGAACTGGGCGTAGCCGATCCGATTGGCCGGGACCATCAGGCAATACTCGAAGAAGGCAATCCCCCAGCTGGCGAGAATGACTTGCCATAGGGGGAATTGGCCGTACTTTAGATGGCCGTACCAGGCGAACGTCATAAAGATGTTGGAGAGAAACAGCAGCAGGATAGTGAGCATGAGCGTCGTCGTTTGTTGTTAGAAACCAGGCCGGGGCGGAATCCGACCGCAAAAATACGTATCTTTTGGGAATGTTGCCTCAGGAACTGATTACAGCTTGGGTGGAAATCCCGGCGAACAATGGCCAGGATGCGCGGCGTATTGTATTGGGCCGGCCGCGTGAAACCTGGCAGGCGGACACTCTGGTTGAGGTTAAGACTGCCATTGAGAAAGTGGAATTTGCACAGCGGGCCGGATGCTGGGTGGCGGGATTTATCAGTTATGAAGCTGCGCCGGCCTTTGATTCAGCGATGAAAACCCCGCCGCGAGGCAGCCTTCCCTTGTGCTGGTTTGCAAGTTTTGAGGCTGATCAAGCTGCAGCACACGGCGGAGGAGCTAATGATGGTGGAAGTGACAGTATTGCCCATCAGGTTCCGGGTTTTCAGATTCACATTCGGGAAACGGAGTATTCAGGCAATGTTCGCTGTGCGCTGAAGCGCATCGCTCAGGGCGACATTTATCAGGTGAACTACACGGTGCGTGCTCGTGTGGATAACTTGGGTGATCCTCTGCGGTTCTTTCTGGATCGGTTGGATGCCGTACCCATGCCGCACGCCGCATTTCTGGACACAGGAAGTCACACGATAGTCTCGCTCTCGCCGGAGCTTTTTCTTCGCAGAGGCGGCGGGATGCTTGAATCGCAGCCTATGAAAGGCACGGCAGCGCGCAGACCGTCGTGGCAGGAAGATGAGAAAATGCGGCTTGCGCTAAGGGAAAGCGAGAAAGATCGCTCCGAGAATACGATGATTGTGGACTTGGTGCGGAATGATCTGGGTCGGGTCTGTAACTCTGGCAGTGTGGATGTGCCCGAACTTTGTGCGGTTTCCCGGTACAGGACTGTACACCAGATGACGAGCACCGTTCGGGGGACGCTGCGCAATGATGCTTCGCTTTGGGACATTTTCCGGGCGACCTTTCCGCCCGGATCCGTAACCGGCGCACCGAAGATTCGTGCAATGGAGATTATTACCGAACTGGAACCGGAACCGCGCGGTATCTACTGTGGGACGATCGGTGTGTTCCTGCCCGGCGGAGATTTTGAATGCAATGTGGCAATCAGAACGTTGGAAATCCCGAGGGCACAATCGGCCTGTTTGGGTTTAGGCTCGGGGATAGTTGCCGAATCTGATCCCGGGGCGGAATGGCAGGAGACACAGTTGAAAGGCAAGTTTCTCCGTGCGCCGGGCTATCCGGCCTTCCAGTTGCTGGAAACTCTGGCCTGGACACGGAGCGAGGGATTCAGAAATCTGGAGCGGCACCTGCGGCGACTCGAAAACTCTGCGGCATACTTTGACTGGCACCCTTTTCCGAAACCGGAAGATTTTATGACACGATTGACCACGATTTCCGGGCAACTGGCAGTCGACTCGCGACTCAGGGTGCTGCTCTCAAAGAATGGCGAGCTTCAGATCGAATCTGCGCCGCTTGAAGCATGGCCAAATCGGGAAATCAGGCTCTATCTCTACCGCGATGAATGCGTGGAACCGGAGGATGTTCTTCTTTACCACAAAACGACGATGCGCGGCCTCTACGAGAGAGCGCAAGGTGCGGCGGAGTCGGCCGGTGCAGACGAAGCCGTGCTGTTAAACGGGCGGGGCGAAGTCACGGAAACCACACGGGCGAATCTGCTGGTCAAGATCGATGGCGAGTGGTGGACTCCGCCGCTAAGTTCCGGTCTGCTGCCGGGAATCTGGCGGGAGATTCAGCTTGAGAATGGAAGATGCCGCGAAGCGGTGATCACATCGGAGAACTTACTGGATGCCGAAGATATTGTCGTGGGGAATAGTGCGAGAGGGGAAAGGCAGGGACGCCTGCTTTAGGGACTCCATCCCGGCAGAAATCATCTGCTTCCGAAAACGAAAACCCCGGCCTGAAAGCCGGGGTTCGTGCAGTTATTCTGTGTCGTCCGGTTTCTTTTTTCGCTTGCGCTTCTTCTCTTTCTTGGAAAGCGCGTAGCTCAGAGCCTCAATCTCGATGGCCATGTTTTCATTGCGAACATGAACGCCTCGCGGTACCAGAATGGTGATCGGAGCAAAGTTCAGGAAGGCCTTGACTCCTGCTGCGACGAGCCGGTCCACCACCCGCTGCGCCGCCGTGGCCGGTACGGCAATAATAGCGATCTTGATCTTTTCCAGTGTAATGTACTTTTCACACTGATTGAAATCCTTCACCGTCAAGTCGCCGATTTCCGTCCCGTGTTTTTTGGGATCGCTGTCCAGAATAAGCTTGATCAAAAACCCCTGTTCCTGAAACTGCCGGAAGTGCACCAGCGCCGTGCCGATGTTTCCCGCTCCGCAGACACAGACATTCCAGGCGCGATGCAAACCCAGAATTCGGCTGATTTCGAGGTGCAGCTCAATCACCTTGTAGCCCAAACCGCGCCGCCCGAAGGCACCGAAAAAGGATAGATCCTTGCGCACTTGCGCGGCCGTAAGTCCGTTCAGATCCGCGATTTCTTCGGATGAGATCGTGGGCCGGTCACGGTCGAGTGCGTGCTGCAGGGTGCGATAGTACTTCGACAGTCGCTTGACGGTGGCGTCGGAGATTTTGAGTTTGGGTTTTCTTTTTTTAGGTTTCCCCGGCATAAGTTGCGATAAGTTTAGTTGCTGCTGCTGAATAGGTTAATCGGCTGTCACATAGCGCCTTCGCCCTTGATCACCGCCATGACGGTGCGAAGCAGAATGCGCACGTCCAGCCACAGACTCCAGTTCTCGATATAATACAGGTCGGCTTCCGTACGGCCCTCGATCGTGGAACTACTGCCGCGAAAACCATTGATCTGAGCCCATCCGGTCAAGCCTGATTTTACGCGGTGGCGATCCAGGTACTGTGGAATGTGCTGTGAGAATTGCTCCACGAAGTGCGGCCGCTCGGGTCGAGGACCGACCAGAGACATCCTTCCGCGAAACACGGTCCAAAACTGCGGCAGTTCGTCGAGCGACCAGCGGCGCAAAAATCCGCCGATCCGCGTGACGCGCGCATCGCCCTTCACGGCCCAGACCGGGCCGCTCTTTTTTTCCGCGTCGCTTCGCATCGTGCGAAATTTAATCATGTCGAACTCGCTGCCATCCATTCCGACGCGTTTTTGGCGGTAGAAAATCGGTTTGCCGCTGTCCAGATAGACCAGTGCCGACAGTATGGCATAGAGCCATGAAAAGCAGAGTAGGAACAACCCGCTGAAGCCGAAGTCCATCACTCGCTTGACCACATAGCGCCAGCCGCTCATGGGTATGGTCTTCATGCGCAAAATCGGGCGCCCGCCCACCTCGGTCACACGTATTCTCGATTTCGTAATCTCCACGGCCGCAGGGCAATACAGCAGCTCGACAGCAATTCCTTCCGAGGCCTTGAGCAGATCGTTCATGGCTTCTTCATCTCCCGCGGGAGGGGCCATGACGATCAAGTCCAGTGCATGCTCAAAGACAAGATTGCGGATAGCCGGTACATCACCGAGCGAGGCTCCGCCTTCCACCGGAGCACGTCCGACCGCCCCAATGAGTTCAAATCCCTGAGTCTTGCCGCGTTCAAAATCCTTCCAGAGTTTCGCGGCCACATCTCCCTTTCCCCACATCGCCACGCGCTGCACACCAATGCCGCGCTTGAACAGCGATATCTGTACGCGCTGGTAGATTGCGCGCGCCGCAATCAAGGCGGGCATCATCAGGACCAGCGTCATCAGGAATACGGCGCGCGAGTAATCGAACTCGCGATAAAAGAAGATTGCAGCCAGAACCACACCCATCGCAAGCAGTGAGCCGCGCATGATGCGGCCGACCTCTTGTTCGAGCGGAATCAGCAGCCGTGATCCATAGCCACGATAAGACCACGAAACCATGGTATAGACCGCACCCAGAACAAGCCCGAACAAAATGTAGCTATTCACACTCGGCTGCCAATTCGGCGGCAGCCACACATTCATCGGAGTGTAAAACCTGATCCAATAGGAGAGCACAGCCGCGCACGTTACGGCCAGCACATCGATCAGGCTTGCAAACGTGGGCAGCCAGAATGTGGTCAGGAGCTGCCGTTCGCCCGGCCGCTGCTTCTGAATGGTGTGTTTATGCGATTTCACTTTAGACATGTCGGATCTTCTCCCCCCGCCTCTACGAATCCATAAATTCTCAACTCGTCTCAAACACTCTCTCGTACAGCTCTTTACCGAGTTCGGGATTCATGCGCTGAACGAGTTCGTACTGCATTTTTGCTTCGCCTTCGCGACCGGCACGCGCATAGGCAACGCAGAGATTGAACTGTGCATCCATATGCTCGGGGTTGAGCTCAACGGTTGCTTTCAAGGCTTCAATGGCAGGCTCATCATGACCGAGAAAGGCAAACATGATCCCTTGCCAATAGTGGGCATCGGCGAAATCAGGGCTGTAGCTCACGGCCTCGGAGAAACAGCGCAGCGCCGCATTGTAGTCTTCTATCTCCTGATAACTTAAACCGAGGAAGTAGTGATAGAAGCCGTTTTCCGGTTCGAGTTTCACCGCAAGTTCGAGTTCGACAATGGACTCCTTGAACTTGTGGAGCTTACTCAGAATGATACCGAACTTGGCATGCGCATCTGCATGGTCGGGCATATGAAAGAGGTATTGCTCCCACACGCCGACGGATTCGCGCAGCTGCCGGTTCATCCCATAGGCTGACGCAAGATAGTAAAGCCACACGTACTGAGTTGCATCCAGCATCACAGCTCTCTCGAGCGCAGTCACAGCGGGCTGAAACTCCTGCTCCGAGAGCAGCGCTCGCCCGAGTTCAAACTGCGCGTCTGCGTCGTCGGGGTTGGAGGCGACCAGCGCCTGAAGCTGAAGGATGCTATCGTGCATGTATTAGTTAGGCTCGTGTTGGAGCAATTCGTAGTCTAACCGGACTGCTCACAGGGTCATCTCGTGTTTCCGTTCAAGCATGTCAATCGTGCAGTCCAGCACGTGAGCCGGGAAGACATCGCCTGCTTCAAAGACGGCGCGATCCCGCTGCAGTGTTGCCGCGACTTCGTGGAATCCTTTCGGAATTCCCCTGCCGCCGTCCCGGATAGATGCCGTTTGTCCGGCTTCCGTTTTGTCGATCCAATCGCTCGCATCGCCGGATTCCTTGGCGGCACAGATGGTTTGACAGATGGCAGCCAGCAGAAGTTGCGGATGAGCAGAGCCATCCGAAAGCCTGAACTCAATCGTCTCCGGTGAGACGAGTTTGCCCTTGCTGTCGGTGGCAACGATCGGCAGCCGTACCAGCGCCTTTCTATTGAATCTGCCCCAGGCGATCGAACTGGGTGCTTCCTTTGCCTGAGAAAGCCTGAGAAATGATGTGGACTCGCGATTGCCAAAGGCCATCAGCGTTCCACCGTAGCGAACGAGTGCGGCAATGAGCAGCACGGCGCTGTCAGGAAACGAAGCCTTGTCAGCACCAATCCGCAGATGTCCTCCGGCAAGAAAAGGCGAAAAGTGAAAATGCAGGCCGTTGCCGGGGTGACCCTGCCGCACCACCGGATCGAGTGAGAGTCTCATCTGCTCCCGGTAAGCAAGGTTACGCAGTACCCAGTGCGTGAGCGTGACGGCATAGGCCGCCCTGTCGAGCGGAGCCAGACCCATCTCGATTTCATGCTGCTCCCAGATGCGTTCTTCCTTTTCCGTCGCGGGAACATAGCCGACTTCGCTGTGGCCATACTTAATCGGAACGCCCATGTCGGCCAAAGTTCTGATCGCATCACGGCGGAGACTTTCGCCAAAGACGAAGGGCGAGCTGGCGTGATAGCCCCGGTCATTCGCACCGTAGAAATCTTCCTCGCCGGGTTTTTTGCCGAGAAAGTACTCGACTTCTCCGAGGGCGAACAAATCGAAGCCGCAGAGCTTGCGCAATCTCGAGTATGCCTTGTTCAGAATCGTATCCGGCGACTCGGGCAACGGCTTGCCGTCACGTCCGTAATGGCTGCAGAGCATGCAGAGAATGGGTGATTCGGCAAACGGGTCGACAAATGCTGTTTGCAGGTTCGGTCGGAGCACAATATCGGAAGCGCCCGGAACGACTCCCATCATGCCGAAAAGTGAGGATCCGTCGGCGCGCTCTCCGCCCTCGAGCACCTCTTGAAAGTGTGAAAGATCGCGCGGTGCAAAGTCAAGTGTCTTGAGCATGCCATCGCCGCCTACATGCATGAGGGCAATTTGACGGATACCGATGGACTTGGCCAGGTCTACGATATCGCGAGTGGTCCAGTCATTGGCGGCTTTTTCCAGCAATCGTTCCAGAAACGCCGCCGGCCAAGCCGGTTGCGGAATGCCTTCGTCGTCGTCTTCCATCGCTTCCACCGAAGCAGGAAGGTAGGCTTTTGATTTATTCATCGTAGTAGCTTAGTTCGATCCTGAGGCTTGTCTATACCATCAAGAATAGGTCGAGCCTGTCAATTTCGCACTCTCCCCCTGTCCAGCCATCCCGCAACAAACACGAGTGCGAGACCCATCACCATGGCCACAACCGCCATCGCAGGAACACTGGGCGGAACATCCTGTCCGAGCGTGGTCATCAGGAACAGCAGACCAAGCACGGCGGCATAGATGGGGATGCCCCATCTGCCGCGAGCGCCTGTGGCGCGTGTGCTTTTTAAGTACAGCCACAGGCCGCCTAAGTAAAGCGTGAATTCGATAATCAGTGTGGCGGGCATGCTGTTCCAGATTCCAAGTCCGACTTTGTGCGAATCGCCGAGCGCCAGCGGGAGATCGGGGCGATGTACGATCAAATCCAGAAACCAGTGCGAGAGCACAGCGATGGATAGTATCCACGCGGCGCGGGGTTTCGGCGCAGATTTCACTATCGGCAGATACTTCACCAGCAGAAATACCAAAACTGCCCAGAAAATAGATGCGAGCAGGCTGTGAGAGAACGGATAGGAGACAAAGTTCATCGGGCTGGCTTCCATCAAGCCCGGTTCGAATTGGACCTGTTCAAGGCCAATGAGCAGAAACACGGGCCAGAGCAAATCCACAAACTGCGCACCTGCGATCAGCCAGCCGAGATTGATTCTCGGCTCGGCTTTTTTCAGGGCAAAGGCAACGCCAAAATGTCCGATAAACATGAGTTACTTTGGTTTCCCGCCTCTACAACATTCGTCTCCCCACGAGCAGCCGCGCACTCACGGCAATCGCCGCGCCCATCACAATCCAAAGCGCCATACGCGGGACTTGCGTCAGCATCAAGATTAAGAACAACAGCAGCACCGCGAACACCACCCACCCGATCTTTTTGGGGTCCCATTCCGGCTGCTGCGGATCGAATTCTTTCAAGTAACACTGCCTCTGCGTGCGGTTTGTATTGAGACCCTGTGCATTGCCTCGCTCGATATGATAAGGAAGCCGCACGCCGTCACCGGCACTACTCCTCTCCTCCGTTCTCCTCGATTAATCCCTCAGTCGCGTCATCTTCTTTCACGACCTTGCCGACTGCGCTCACTTTGTCGCCGGAATCGAGTTTGATCAGCCGCACGCCTTGCGTCACGCGGCCCATCTCGCGAATGTCGGCCATGCTCTGACGAATCACGACGCCGCTGGTGGTGATGATAATCAGGTCGTCATTTTCGGCGACTTCTTTCATGGCAATGAGCTGGCCCGTCTTCGGGGTGGTCTTGATCGTCAGTACGCCTTGTGCGCCGCGCTTCGTCATACGATAATCTTCCGAAGCCACACGCTTGCCGTAGCCCAGTTCGCTGATCGCCAGAATGCTCGCGTTTTCGTGAGCGACAATCATTCCAATTGCACGAATACCCGCCTTGAGCATCACACCGCGTACGCCGGTCGCGTTGCGCCCCATAGCACGCACGTCGGTTTCCGTGAACCGCACCGCTTTGCCTTCGGACGTGCCGATGATGACTTCGTTTGTTCCATTCGTGATCGCGGCCTCGATGAGTTCATCGTCATCTTCAATATTGATCGCGATGATGCCCGTCGAGCGCGGGTTCGAGAACTCCGACAGCGCGGTTTTTTTCACCGTGCCGTTTTTCGTGCACATCAGCACAAATTTGTCCTCAGCAAACTCCTTCACCGTCACAAAGGCGCGCACATTTTCCTCGGCGGTGCGTTCAATCAGATTCACGAGCGCTTTGCCGCGCGTGCCGCGACCAAGCGACGGAATCTGGTGCACCTTCAGCCAGTAGCATTTGCCTTTGTCGGTGAAGAACAGGATGTAGTCGTGCGTGGAGGCGATGAACAGATGCTCGATGAAATCGTCATCCTTCGTGCTCGCGCCCTGCACACCGCGGCCGCCGCGTCCCTGCTTCTTGAAACCGGAAACAGGGAAACGCTTGATATAACCTGCATGGGAAATCGTGACCACCATTTCTTCCGGCGCGATCAGATCCTCGATCGAGATTTCGGTCGTGTCTTCCACGATTTCCGTTCTGCGCTCGTCGCCGAACTTGGATCGAATTTCCTCAAGCTCCGTTTTGATGACCTTCATGCGCAGATCGCGCGATTCGGAAAGGGCCGTCAACTCCGCGAGCGTTGCTTTCAACGCTTTAATCTCGTCGGCAAGTTTCTGCCGCTCCAGACCCGTGAGCCGCGCAAGGCGCATATCGAGAATCGCCTTCGCCTGCTTGTCGGAAAGTTTGAACGCGGCTTGCAATTCCGCCGAAGCCACTTCCGTGGACGAAGCCTTGCGAATAATCTCGATCACTTCATCAATGTTATCGAGCGCAATCTGCAAGCCTTCCAAGATGTGCATGCGGTCGCGCGCTTCCTTGAGGTCGAACAGGGTGCGCCGCAGCACCACTTCATGACGATGTTCGAGAAACTGCTCGATCATGTCTCGCAGCGTCAGCACTATCGGCACACCGTTCGAGAGCGCCAGCATGATTACACCGAATGTCTCCTGCATCGCGGTGTGCTTGAACAGATTTTGCAGCACCACGTCGGCCACGGCATCGCGCTTGAGTTCCATCACCAGCCGCATGCCGTCGCGATCGGATTCATCGCGAATATCCGCGATGCCTTCAATTTTTTTGTCGTTGATCAGCGCGACCGTTTGTTCGATCAGGCGCGTTTTGTTCACCTGATAGGGAATTTCCGTGACCACGATTTTCTGCCGGCCCGAAGCTTTCACCGGCTCTTCGATATTGGCTTTTGCGCGCACGGTCAGGCGACCGCGTCCTGTCGTGTAGGCCTCGTAGACGCCGTTCTTGCCGTAAATGATTCCGCCCGTGGGAAAATCGGGAGCCTTTACAAAATTCATCAGTTCGGGAATCGTGATCGCGGAATTGTCAATCATCGCGATGCACGCGCTGGTTACTTCCTTCAAATTGTGCGGCGGAATTCGCGTGGCCATACCGACCGCGATACCGTCCGACCCGTTGACCAAAAGATTCGGAATTTTCGCCGGCATCACCGACGGAATTTGAATCGTCTCGTCATAGTTCGGCACGAAGTTGACCGTGTCTTTTTCGATATCCGCGAGCATCTCTTCTGCAATGCGGGCCATGCGCGCTTCTGTATAGCGCATCGCCGCCGCGCTGTCGCCGTCAATCGAGCCGAAATTTCCCTGCCCGTCCACTAAGGGATAGCGCAGCGAGAAATCCTGCGCCATGCGCACGAGCGTGTCGTAGATTGCAGAGTCGCCGTGCGGATGGAAATTTCCCATCACGTCGCCGACGATGAGCGCGCATTTTTTGTACGGTCT
>CAZVXJ010000097.1:0-9953 GCA_964631675.1 uncultured Alphaproteobacteria bacterium | reverse complement strand
GCGCGCGACGGTGACATTTGCAAACAGCAGCACGGAGTCGATTCCCGTGGGAGAGATTCGCAGTTGCTCGGGATTGATTGTCCAGTTTGGCACCGAAATTTATGATGATGAAGAACTTCGTTTTTCGGCATCCATGACGAACGGTTCGGAGACAGTAACCCGTGAATTCGTGATACCCATCGCCGCTCCGGATCCGCAGATTATTGAACTGGTCGTCAGCGATGGAGGCAATGGCATTCTCGATCCGGGAGAAACCGCTGACTTAAACGTCGTCGTGGCTAATCGCGGCAGCACGCGCTCGCCGGGCATGACCGCGCAGCTCTATTCATGGGACGGAGCGATATCCTTTGTGGATGCCGATGGTGCGTGGCCAACATTGGAAGTCGGCGCAACCGGTACCACCAACAACAGCTTCCGCGTTTCACTTGCGCAAGGTGTCACGCCGGGCCGGCAAATCATGTTGCGCTTTGCCTTCTCTGAAGGCGGCGCCGTCATGGCAAGAAAACACACTTTCCTGACCGCCGGAGCTGTGACGGTGAATGCACCAACAGGACCGGATGCATACGGCTACTATGCCTACGAGAATAATGACGCAGGATTTGCCGAAACTCCGACGTACAATTGGATCGAACTCGATCCCTGGCGAGGCGGCACAGGAGCCACGCCGCATCAAGTCGGAGACGACACGCATTTCCGTATGGACTTGCCGGCTCCCTTCACCTTTTACGGTGAGACTTACAACGAAATCTGGATCTGTTCTAATGGCTGGGTCTCCTTCGAGCACGCGACGCTTCCCGAATTCCGCAACTGGGAGATTCCTTCCCCGATTGGCCCCGGCGCGATGATCTGCGCATTCTGGGATGATCTGGTGGGAGATTCGGTCGGCCCTACGCCTCCCGATGACATTTACAACATGTACACCCGTTACGATGCCGGAGACAATCGCTTTATCATCGAGTGGAGAAACTGGAACCGCGAACACCTGCCCACCAGCCCCGGTGTGCCGAACCCGGATAGCAGTGCGGTAGAACTGATTCTGGAGTATGACGATTCAGGCGACGATGATATTCTCGTTCAATACCGTTTGATTCCGAACACCGACATTCTGGACAATTACGGCACGGTCGGGATTCAGGACTCCTATCACGAACGGGGGCTGGGACTGACCTATGCGAATTACTATTTGCCCACGGTTGACACACTTCGCGCTGGTCGTGCAATTCGCTTCACCACCACACCGCCCGACAACATCACAGATGCTAGTCCGCGCACACCCGCACCACTCAAATTCGCGCTGCATGAAGCTTTCCCGAATCCGTTCAATCCGCGCACCGAGCTGAAATTCGATCTTGCGCAGTCCGGATTTACGACCCTGAAAATCTACGACATGCTGGGCCGTGAAACCGCCGTGCTAGTGAATGAAACGCGTGCCGCGGGAAGTTACAGCGTGGCCTTCGATGCCGGAGATCTATCCACCGGACTCTATTTTGCCCGGCTGAGTTCGAATGGCAACACGCAGGTCAGAAAACTCATGCTGGTCAAGTAGAGCATTTCGGTTCAAAAGACCCGCACACTCGATTCATTAGAGAGCGCGGTATCCCGCATGGGATGCCGCGCTTTTGTTTCAGCCGTGTTGCCCATTTCTGACCAGTCGCGACCCTTAAGAGGAGGCGCTGCAACTTTATTTCTTTTCGGCACTCACACAAAAGATGTACCGTAAGTTGAGGTATAGCTCTGCTGACACTACGCCCGGCATTGTTTGCAACATTTCCTCCCGCCGATGCTCTCGATGAGTACAGCTAACAAATCTGGAGAGGAGGAACCCGCCATGAGAGGATTCATTGTGGGCATGGCAGCGCTTTGCACAGCACTTGCGGCCAACGCACAGCAATTTACCCGCGTCACTGAGGGAGATCTGGTCAACAATGGCGGCGCGTCCCGTGGCGCGTGCCTGATAGACTATGACAACGATGGTGACCTTGATGCCTTCATAACCAACAGCGAAGGCGAAGACGAGTTTCTCTATCGAAACGACGGCGGCGGAGTGTTCACGCGCATCACGGAGGATCCCATCGTCAGCGCCGGAGGCGATACCGACGGAGCAACATGGGGTGATGCAGACAACGATGGCGACCTCGATTGCTTCTTCACAAACTGGGCTAATCAATTTAACCGCCTCTTCGAAAATAACGGCGACGGCACCTTCTCCAACATCGGCGTCGCGCCCATCACTACCGTACGTGGTTACTGCGAAACCGGAAGCTGGGGCGATTATGACAACGATGGCCGGATTGATCTCTTTGTCACGCACAGTGCGGGCAACAACCACCATAACCGCCTATTTCACAATGACGGGAATTGGCAGTTCGGTGAAATTACGACGGGACCGCTTGTCAATGATCATTACAATTCGCGCAGCGCGGACTGGTGCGACTTTGACAGCGACGGCGACCTCGATATGTTCACCGCCAATGAGAGCAATCAGAATGATCAGCTCTACCTGAATGGCAACGGATTTACATTCAGCCGGGTTTCCGGAGGAGATGTCGTCAACGACGGCCGCACAACGGCCACCAGCAGCTGGGGCGACTACGACAATGACGGCGACTTTGACCTGTTCACGGGAAACTTCGATAATCAGCTCAATCGGCTCTATTCCAACGAGGTTGGAGGCGCATTGGTGCTGGTGGGTGGAGAGCCGTTTGACGACGATGAGAGCGCAACCTTTGGCAGTGCGTGGGGCGACTACGATAATGACGGCGACCTCGATCTGTTCCTGTCAAACGGTTATGGCGCTCTAAGACAAAACTACCTCTACCGCAATTTGTGGGCGGATCAGACGGAAGACGGCCTGTTCACTCGTGTGCAAGGCGAGGCGATTGCCACCGACCTCGGCTGGAGCTATGGCTGCACTTGGGGTGATGTGGATCGCGATGGTGATCTGGACATGCTGGTCGCCTGCTGGAATCAGCAAAATGAGAACAACCGCCTCTATCTGAACAATGGCTCGCAAAACAACTGGCTGACCGTAAAATGTCAGGGTACCACCTCGAATTACTCCGGCATCGGTGCACAGGTTCAGGTGAAAGCCAGCCTCAATGCGCTGCGCCCCGAGGTGTGGCAGCTCCGGCAGATTTCCGGCCAGACTGGATATTGCGGACAGACGCTTGAAGCTCATTTCGGACTCGGGGAATCCGCCGTGGTGGATTCGCTCGTCGTTTCTTGGCCCTCAGGTATCGTCGATGTGTTCACCAACGTTCCTGCAAATCAGGTCATCACGGTCATGGAGGAGGGCGGCATCCTCTCCACTCCGCGCGGGGAAAAACCGCTCGCAGCGCAGTTCACGCTGCATGAACCGTATCCCAACCCGTTCAATCCCAGCTCGCAACTGCAATTCGATCTTGCGAGTGCAGCTTATACCACGCTCACCGTTTATAATGTGTCAGGCCGCGAGGTGCGCACGTTAACCAGTGGTTTCAGACCCGCCGGAAGTTATTCAGTGAGTTTTGATGCCGCCGATCTTCCCACCGGACTCTACATCGCACGTCTAACCGCCGGAGAATCTGCGCAATCGCGCAAGCTCATGCTGGTGAAATAGGCCTGCCTCATACGTCAATGAAAAAACGCGACACTTCTGTGTCGCGTTTTTTGTGTCCGGCATCCCGGCACACATTGCGTGTGATCTGTTCGCCGAGGCATGTGTCTGCACATGCCCGGAATCTGAGGTGTGGAAACTCGGGCAGCCTACATCCTCCTCCACAATTCGAGAATCCGGCGCGGCAGGTCCTCGCGCGCTTTCTGAAACTCATGGCCATTCGCGCACGGGAACACTCCTGCCGCGGCTCCGGCATGACCATCCCCGATATTCAAAACACGCACGATCTCGGCCATGTCTTTTTTGTGCGCATCCCTTTGCATGTTGAGAGCCAGCGACAGCGTAACAGAGATGTCATTGGACTTTTTTCCCGAACGAAACTGCGGTTTCAACTCTACGTAGCCTTTCGCATCAGGTTCCACCAAGCCAATCAGCTTCTTATCCAGACGCGCAGGCTGCAAGAACGACGTCGTATCGACAAAGTAGATCTCGTGCAGCGAGTCTTCGGGCAAGAACTTTCCATACTTTCGGATATTCTCCAGCATCACTGCTTCCTCGATTTCATACGCCTTCGCCCGCCGCGCGACTTCGGGTTCTTCGGCAATCTCGGAAAGGGGCAAGTCGCGGAATAAAAACACCAGCTCGCGCAGGAATGCTTCATGCTCGCGGCGGCTTGCGGAACTCGCCTTGATGGCACGATCAATCCGGTTTTCCGCAGTGTCCGCCCGCCAGTCTTCGAGTGTCGCGTAAGAAAAGCTGTCAATCACATCCGACACGTCCGCGAGCTCAAGGTAATCCTGCGGTACATCATCAAAATGCTGAAGCAGGTAATCATAGACCACCCGCACACAGGAAGGTGCCACCGCAAACTTACCCGGAATCGAGTTGACATCAATACCGCGCAGTTTCAGCTCTTCCAGATTCCCGGCATGATGGTCAAACCACATCCCGCACTCGAGCGGATAGGGAAGATCGCTCACGATGTCGCGCAGTGAAATCGGAATCTCCGCCTTCGCAATTGAAATCGGTCCCGTAAACCGCACATAGTCCAGATCAAATGCCCACGAAAGCAGTGCCGCGCTGACTACGCCGTCGAAATCATTGTGCGTGACAATGGAGTCGAATTCGCTCATGGATATCCCCTGAGACCCGCGCCGCGGTGACGCTCGATCTTGACATCTTGAAGCTGTGATGCCTTCAGTCCGATGCGCAAAAAGTAGCCGGGGCGGTAGCCGAGCGGGCTCCAAATTAAACTCGCCTCCCAGCAATGCAGGTCGCGGCCAATTGACACACTCGCATTGCGGGCGATTTTGCGGTCGAGGTCCAGCACATAGTCGAAGCTCATCTCCCAGCGCGGCGTTATAGAAAATTGTGCGTTCGCCCCCATGGCCGAAGTGCTCGAACCCGAGACATAATCGCGGCTGCGACGGAAGTTGAATCGCAATGAGACCGGCATATCGAACAGCTCGTTCCGGTTTTCAATGCCCTGCCGTTCGGCCGGCGACGGCGGAACGTTTCGACCCAATTCCGGCACCACGGTTGTATTCAGCAGTAGTGCACTGGTATCGGCGGCCAGCGATGTATCCTCCGGCAACTCCTGTGCGCGGTCCAGGAACAGCAGCTGCTTCACCGACTCTGCCCGTACCGAGAATCCCACATTCAGAGCGGCGTTCAGAAGTTCCAGCGGAGCATACCACGCTGCGTCTTCGCGTTCCCAGAAGAATGTATTCACCCGCTGTCCGCCCACCCTGGCGTACGGCGAGTGAGTCATGCTCGCATCCACCGCCAAACCCTGAATTGAACCAAAGATGGACGTCGGGACGGACGTTCTGAGACTCGTGGAAAGGTCATTCCATTTCAGGGAATCGCGCTTCAAATCCAATCCGGTCTGCGAGCCCACCGAAAGCAGATCCAGTTTCTTTTCCGTTCCCTCTTCGGCATCTCCTGTCTTCATTTGAAAGAGCTGGTCCAGCCCAATGCCAATACTCTGTGACATGCCAACCGGCGTACCGCCTACATTGGCCGACATTTCGGTGCTGCTGAAGCGGTCATAAGTCAGACTTCGGCCGTCCGGCAGCGTGACGGTTTCATAGTAGCCCCACTTCTTGTCTTGAAAGTCCGGCCTGTACGTAAAGCTCACCCCCGGAGTCATGACATGCCTGAAACTTGCTCCGATTCCGAACGGTCGTACCGATGTTCCGTAGAGCTTGGTATTCAGCGAAGTACCCACATCAAAGGTTGTGCGGGTGAAGAAACCGCCTGCATCCTGTCGATCGAGCAGACTGTCGTTCACGGCCTCGTAGTGCACGGTACGCCGTGTCCATACGTGACGGCTATTGATCCGTGGATTCAGATTGAAATACTTGAACAGCCGCGCGGTCGCGCTGATGCCGCCGGAGTGTGCGAAACCATCCCGTTGAAAGATGCTCAAACTGTCCGAGCCGCGTATGCTCTGTTGAGGATACCGTGTGCCCGCGCTGTCGGTATAGGCCGGCCGCAGACCTTCTTCCTTGAACTGATGCGGCAGTGAGAGCGAATTCTGATAGTTGACACTATAGCTCCATTGAAACGCGCGATACCACGGCGGCTCGTTTTCACGCGGGACTGCTGCATTTCGAATGCCTTTGGGTGGTTTCGGCGGTGGAAACAGCAATCCGGATTTGTGATTCAGTGTGAACGAAGGCAGCGATGCGTTCCAGGTCTCCTGACGGATGTTTTGTTCATAGCCCAAATTCGCGCCAAATGTCCACGGAGAGTTGTACCAGCTCTTCGAAAGCGTCGCATTGGAGCGCACGGATTGATTCAACTGATCTTGAATGCTTCCCACATCTTCATAGAAACGCTCGCTGGAAACATAGCTGCCATTCACCGCCAGCCGTGTGTTTTCGTTGACGGTTTGATTGTGTGCCCATGCCAGTGAATAGTCGCGATGCTGCTGCTCGCCCTGCCGCTGTGTGTCGAAGGCATAGCGCGC
The DNA here is from genome assembly GCA_964631675.1 of uncultured Alphaproteobacteria bacterium. Lineage (GTDB taxonomy): Bacteria > Electryoneota > RPQS01 > RPQS01 > RPQS01 > CAZVXJ01. The sequence goes on along the minus strand of CAZVXJ010000097.1, from coordinate 3,384 downwards.
ACTCCCCGTCAGCCAGTAGCGTTTCGCGTAGCGGTATTCACCGCGACCCAGCACGCCGAATCGTTCAAAGTAGTCAATCGTCGAGATTACGTCCATATATTGCGACGGCGCCCAATAGTAACCCACGTCCCGCAGGAAGCGGCCCTGTCCCGACGATTCACCGAACGTGGGAACAATAATCCCCGAAGTACGGCCCTTTTGCTGCGGGAAAATGCCGTAGGGTGCCGCCAGCACCGGCACGTCGTCAAAGAACAAAAACACAGGGCGAGCGAGCACGCGCTTGCCCACGATAATCTTCAAGTCTCTCGCGGCAAAATGATAGTGGGGTGTGTCCGCATCGCACGAAGTGAACGCTCCGCCGCGCGCCGTAATCACATCATCCGCAATGCGGTTGAACTGCTCTCCATAGTAGAATCCCTGCTCATATTCCGTCGACCCGCCGATGACCCGGCCGATCTTCGTCTTCATATTGTACGCAATCTCATCCCCATAAAAATCGTCCACACCCTGCGTGAAATGAGGCTTGCCCAGCAGAACAACGGAATCGGGAAACGTACTCGTGCTGTCTTTGTAAATTGAGTCCGAAATGGCGGTCGCCCTCAGTATCTGCTTGTCCCAGTTAACTTCAATTCGCCCCGCTTCCAGTGTCATATCTTTATATTCGATGCGCGCATTTCCCAGCAGCACGGTAACACGCGATATGACATCAAAATCAATCTGGTTCGCTTCGTAATGCACGACGGTGTCCACGCCGTCATCTTTTCTTGCCGTTGTAACCGCGCTGTCGGCGGAAAGTGTATCTGATGGAATGGACCGAAGCGAATCGGGCGGTTGGGGTTCTTGAGCGAAGGAAATTAGGGCTGTGATGAGTAGGATGACCCCCCCTGCCCCCCCGCTGAAGCAGGGGGGTAAATTCGTAATTCCGCTGAAACGAGGGACAGAAGTCAGGAAACGCTTCCGAATTAAACGGAGAACAAGATCACCCTCCCGCCTTAGCCACAATACAAGTTCACCCCCCCGCTTCAGCGGGGGGGCAGGGGGGGTCATCCTGTGCGAAAATTCTCTCACACTTCCGAAAGATATGCTGAAAATCCTGCGCGCCATTCTGCACCGGGTCCCAAATGCAATTCATGCAGGAACAGCAGTGCTATGGATTGAAAAATGCGTTCGAACCCGCCCTCCGACAGCGAAACACTTTCGATCGGCATGCGCCACAGTTTGACCGGTGAGTCAAACAGGAAACGAGCCGAAACTTTTTCATGCCCGTCCACCAACTTCACCTCGGATACACCGTGATGCTCACCCTCCTCGGATAAAATGCGATTCACAAACTCACTTCCCGGAAGCGACAGAGTATGTGTGTGCGATCGCGGTGCCTGAAGCGCCAGATTCCATTCGATACCAAATGGCGTGTGCAGTTCATGCTGCGCCAGATTCTTGATACTATACTTCACGTCCAGCACAGGTTTTCCTGCTACGGCCGTTATCGTCTTGGCAATCCGCACCGGAGTTTCTCCGACTTTGCCCGTACGCTCCAGTCGCACGCCGTTCGTGAACATCTCGGCAACCTGATAGGACCCCAGCAAAAAATTGCCGTAGTTTGCCATCGTGCCGTCTCTGAATTCCTCACGAGTGGAGTTCCAACCCGGAAAATGATCGAGCAGTGCCAGGCGTGGCCAGCTATCGGTGCGCAGGACTTTGTCCAGATTCTCTTCTTTTGAGAGCACAAGATCGTGTATTGATGCGCTTTCCTCGCCGCTCTCAACCGCCTCGTCCACGAGCGCGAGTTTGCCGTGATAGGTTTCCGGCCGACGAGTGAGTGTATTCAGCAGATTATAGCCGCGCGGCTTGAAATCCCACTCGAACAGCATACCGCCGTTCTCCGGTTTCAGATAAGCGTTCGTATACGCGTTTTCAATCAATATCTCATCCGCGCCGTCTGCGTCGTGGTCCACTCGCTCCACGTCCACCCACTTGCGGCCCCTGTGCAGGTTATTGTCCAGCGTATACTCCGCCAACAGCAGTTCCTTCCAGGTTGCATGGCGTAGATGCGGAAGATACAAACCACCGAACACGCCGTGCCAGTAGGGACAGTTGCACTGTCCGCGCAAGAGCGGTGTTTGCATCGCACTCGTGCGTTTGCGGGTGGAAACACTCTGAAATTTCTTGCTCACACGCAGCATCTTCTTGTGCATCGTGTTTACTTCGGGATACTTTGCAAGGAATCCGCGCCAGAATCCCCCCTTCAGAAAAGGCCGTATGTTCTCCCAGTCGTCCCGCTTTTTGAACTCGCCGATGTAGGCTTCAAACTTGGCTCCGGCCACGGGCGGAAGCACCCACTCACTCATTTCGAAATATGAAGCGGTGGGTAAGTATGTCCGACCGAGCGGAGCAATTTTATCACGCGCAGTGCCGAACGTGACTGTTTCGATTTCATCCGCGTGCTTTTCCAGCGTTTCAAAAAAGCGGTGCAGCCATCGTTTGGTGTAAACATGCTCAAACGTCTTCGGCCAAAGACCAAATTTCTCGCCGTCGTCCGCCATCACAAACAGAGACTGCGGAGACTGCGTCTCGATTCCTTGGGCTTTCATATAAGCAATCGTCTCTTCGGGCTCTGCGAATGGAATGGTGTAGCGCAGTTTCTGATGAATCGGAAACAACGCCACCGGTCCGCAGTTCGACTCGGTCAGGTAGTAGCCGCTGAGGTCACTCATGCTATGTCCCGCCGCAAGAAAATGTTCATCATCGAGCGGCAGATATTCCACGCCCGCTTCGGTCAGAATGGCAGGCAGAAACGGTTCCCAAACGCGTTCGGCCAACCAGGCACCGCGCGCCTTGACACCGAATCGCTTCAACAGATATTGCTTCATGCGGCGAATCTGCTCCAGCGCATCTTCACGCGGCAGAATCGGCAGAATCGCCTCATAAAATGCTCCGCCCAGCAGTTCAACCTGACCGCGCTCGATGAGCATAGAGACCAAGTCAAAATAGCCGCGCTGGTGCTTTTCCAGCCATTCCAGCAGACAGCCCGAAGTGTGCAGCGAGAACTTAATCGAAGGATGCTCGAGCACGGCTTTCAGGAACGGCTCGTAACTCTTTTCGTAGGCCGTCTGGAACACGCTGTCAAAGTTCCCGACCGGCTGGTGATTGTGAATGCCTAGGGCGAAGTAGATTTTTTGCAAAGGAAGAAAGTTGGAAGTTGGTTGTTGAAAGGTGAGTTAACGGGCTGACGTAGTGACGAACCGACATTCCGATGAGTAATCGCTCATGGGACAGTTCTGGTATGTCGGCATGTCCTTCGGTAAGTCGGTGGCGAGCGTTATCGTCGCTCCATGATCAGTGTGTCATTGATCTCGTGCTCCCGGCCCGGTCGACCCGGACGTT
>CAZVXJ010000096.1:0-10000 GCA_964631675.1 uncultured Alphaproteobacteria bacterium | reverse complement strand
AATACGCAGTTCTTCTGCCGAGTAATCTTCCTTCTCCTGCTTACGGCTGATACCAATAAAACCCACCAACTGAGATTGGGCCACCAGCGGAAGTACAAGCACGACTCCCTGGTTGAAGAGCCAGCCCGCTTCCTCATCGGTAATCGGCAGGCGCGAGCTGGCGACGATCTCATCGACCAGCAGTGGCCGCGATTCCTTTCTAAGCCCGCTGATGAACTCGCTCTCCGGACAAAACGGAGTTCGATGCTCGCCTCGCAGGTGGTACACGCCTTCACCGAGTCGCATCACAGGGACTACCTGTTCGACCAGCAGACCTTCGCGAAGCTTGATTTCAAGCTCACTCCAAAAAGTCTGCTTGTCCGCAAGTGAGAGTGATCGCTGCAGGAAGTCTCGAATCAGGGAACGTAGATGCTGGCGTTCGGGATAAATCTTGCGTTCAATAAATCCCTGCATGCGCTTCTGGGCGGGCATGAATGCGGCGGTCGCCCCAATGGCGACCATCAACACTACCATTTGATTGTCCCGCAACATGTCGCGAGTCAAGAGCAGACCCAATCCAAATCCTACCACCGCAAAAATCGCAACCACACTTCCTGTGATCAACACATAACGGGTACCTCGCCGCAGCTTGGCTTCCACTTCGAGTAATCGCCACCGACCGAAAGAGTAGGCAAATGTTAACGGGCAGAGCAGCAATCCGAGAAATATGAAGTTCACCACCGCAAGGGTCAACCGCATATGCAAGCGAAACCAGTCGCCAAATATGTTGAGGCAGGTGGCTCCAACCAGGAACATTCCCATTCCTACACCGGTACCCCACAGGACGAGGTTGATCTGTCGTCGTTGAAGCGGCTCAGTCGTCCGCCGTTTTCTCCATGCAAGGATCACAAACCCAGCCGCAGTCTGAACCGTGACGACGAGGAAGTAATACTGCCAAAAAGTGCTGCTCCCGGGTAGCAATATCAAGGCTGCAAGATAGCCGGCTGCGGGCAGGTAGGTCGTGCCGTAGGCCAGCCACGGATACCGCTCTACTGTTTTCAAAGGGTGCGGAAACAGCAGGTTTAAGTGCAGCCAGAACGGCGCAAACATGAATGAGAGAAATGCAAGAACCGTCGTGATCTGATTCAAGTACGGTATTTCAAATCCGGCAAACCGCCCGGAAACGACTTGCACACCCGCCATCATGAATGCAGTCATCGCGAAACAAAACAACGCCAGCACTCTTACCGCGCTGACGTTCGGCCTCGCAAAAAATGCCCACAGGCCAACACCACAAAAAGCAAGTGCAATCAAAAAGCGCAGACACTGAAGGCTGGTGTAATCCCAAATCTGGCCGGTGCGGGGTTTTCGGGCCACAACCTCCGCGCTCACAGTGTCACCCTTCGAAAGCCAGGTTAGTCTCGATCGCTCACCAATTGAGCGCGGAGAATCAAACCGGGTATTCCAGTGGTTAGGTGACGCGGCGGTATCATTGATGAAAAGCAAGGTATCGCCCACCGCCGGGAAGCGTGCACCGATAAAGTCCTCCGCCTCAACCAAGGCCATAACCAGAATAGAATCCGGGCCTGGATTCTTCTGGTCAGCCAATTGGATGCCGGATCGAAGTGAGCCCGTGGTTGCCCACGTCTGCACCTTAGTGGCCTCACGCGTGAAAAAAATGAACATGAACGCGAATAGGCCGAGCCCAAGGAGCCCGACTACGGAGCGAACCAAGCCGCTCAGCCAGCTTATGCGTGTTTCACTGCTCAATGTTACAATTCAATCGCAAATGCACTAACTTGATTAAGAATCTGAACTTACGAAATGCACAGACCTGTGAAAATACAATCTAACGCTATACCTGAACAAATGCAATTGGCAAGTGGTTATTCCCTTTCAACCGGAATCAACGAGTTCAGATGCAGTTTCGTAACGCTCCGCACACAGACTCGGTTTCCGCTGCTCATATCGCATCACAATCGGGATACCTCCGCGAAAGAGCCTATCGAGCCCTCCCGGAAGGCGGATTCCATACCCCTGCGTGTCTTCCTGCGGCTCTCCGTCATGCAGGCAACCGCATGCCTGACCACATCCATCCAGTTGACAATCCCGTTTCCTCTGAGTAAATTTGTCCGGGACCATCCCCAATTACTGGGAACGTCTCCTGATCGCGTTTGCAAAATCTTTTTGAACTCGGAGAATTAACGTGACGCCTCTCGTTGGAATCATTATGGGATCTAAATCGGATTGGGAAGTAATGTCCCATGCCGCAAAAACACTCGATGAACTCAAAATCACCAACGAAGTTCGCGTCCTTTCCGCGCACCGTACGCCGGATGCGCATCACGATTACGTGAAAAGCGCTCCATCCCGCGGGCTGGAAATTATCATTGCCGCAGCCGGTGGAGCTGCGCATTTGGCAGGTGTGACGGCCGCTCAAACTACCCTGCCGGTACTGGGCGTACCGATGGAATCGAAATCACTCGGCGGCATGGATTCACTCCTCTCGACGGTCCAAATGCCCGCAGGAATTCCGGTCGCCACATTCGCAATCGGAAAACCCGGTGCAATCAATGCCGCACTATTTGCGGCAGCCATCCTCGCGCGCAAGGATGCGACTGTCGCAAATGCCCTGAATGATTTCCGTGCGCGACAAACCAAGAGCATTCTTGACAACCCCGATCCAAGGAACTAAGATATGGCCATGCTCATCTATCTCGGAATTATCGTCCTGCTCGCCGTTTGGGTCGTGTCGATCTACAACGGCCTTGTCCGACTGCGCAACGCAGTTAAGAATGCGTGGGCGCAAATCGATGTGCAGCTCAAGCGCCGCTACGACCTGATCCCCAATCTCGTCGAAGTCGTTAAGGACTACATGTCCTACGAACAAGAGACGCTGCAAAAGGTCATTGAAGCGCGCAGCAAGGCCATGTCCGCGCAAGGCGTGGAAGCCAAGTCCGCAGCTGAAAACCAGCTCACCGGAGCGCTGAAATCGCTCTTCGCTCTTTCCGAATCCTATCCTGACCTGAAGGCAAATCAAAACGTGCAGAGCCTTCAGGAAGAGCTAACTTCCACGGAGAACAAAATCGCTTTTGCACGGCAATACTATAACGATTCTGTGATGCGGCTGAACACGCAAATAGAACTCTTCCCGTCCAACTTTGTCGCGAGGATGTTCAACTTCAAGTCCGAGCAGTTCTACCTTATCCCTGAAGAAGAAAAGAAGGTTGTCAAAGTAGATTTGCGATAGTCGACGCCTCTCTTTTCACATCTTAGGGTAGTTTCTCGCCGAGGCAGGATAGCACCGAACACCTGACATTATGCTACGCAATTGGCGTGCGTATTGTGACCGGAATCTTCTCTTTTAGCTTTCACGTTTCAGATTTCAAGTTTGACAACCCCCATCGACTTTGCGGCGGAAATCCGAAGGAACCGCCGCAATTCATTTTTTCTCTTGCTTGCTTTCCTCGTGCTGATCGCGGCCTTGGGCTTTGCAATCGGTGAATCTCAAGGATACGGTCTGGCGGGTTTGGGCGGAGCTTTGGCGTTCGGTGGTATCTACTCTGGAATCGCGTTTGCCGCCGGAGACAGGATGGTCTTGTCCATGTCACAGGCGAAGGAAGCCGATGCAGAAAAAGATCGCGTGATTATCAATGTAGTCGAAGAGATGAGCATCGCATCGGGTCAGCCCATGCCGAAAGTCTTCGTCATGGAAACTCCCGCCATGAACGCCTTTGCGACGGGCCGTTCTCCTGAAAAAGCCGCGGTGACTGTCACGCGTGGCCTGGCAGAGAATCTCACCCGTGAGGAATTGCAGGGCGTCGTAGCGCATGAGATGGGGCATATCCGTAATCTCGATATTCGCTATATGATGCTCGTGGCCGCACTGGCCGGAGCCATTGTGATGATCTCGGACTTCTATCTGCGTACGATGCGCTATGGCGGCGGGCGATCAAGCCGTCGATCAAGCAAGAATGCAGGCGCGGGAATTTTCATTCTTGTGGCAGTCTTGCTCGCTATCATTGCCCCGTTGTTTTCCACGTTGCTGCAAATGGCAGTTTCACGGAAACGCGAATACATGGCCGATGCGTCCGCCGCCGAGTTCACGCGCAATCCGCTCGCGCTGGCTTCTGCACTGCAAAAACTATCGGATTCCGTGAAATCACAACCGCTCAAAATTGCGTCCCGCGCCACTCAACATCTTTATATCGTCAACCCCCTGAAGTCGTTTGGCGTTCACGCCAGTGCGCTCTTTTCTACGCACCCGCCGACGGAAAAACGAATCGCCCTGCTAAGGGCGATGGCGGCGGACTTTCCAGTCGTACTGGATTCAGCTTCTTAGGTTCTCTTCCTCCGTCCACTTGTTCCGCCCAGCAACCCGCCCAGAACCCCTCGAATGAGCTGCCTGCCCATCTGACTGCCCACTGCGCGTACCGCACTCTTCATAAATGCTTCCATCACTTCGCCGCCGGTGCTCTGCACAGGTTTCTTCACCGTTGATCCTGCTTCTGCGCTTTTTGGGGAGCCAGTCGCCGTCTGCTCGGCCTTGCCTTTCAAAATCTCATAAGCCGATTCGCGGTCAATCGCTTTTTCGTAGTGCCCGGCAAGAATCGAGGATTTTATCACGCGATTTCTTTCTTCAGGTGTGATGGGTCCGACTTGAGAATGAGGTGGATAGATCCAGGCCCGCTCAACTATTCCCGGTGCGCCGCTTTCGTCCAAAAAGGATACCAGAGCCTCGCCGATCATCAACTCTGTAATCACCTTTTCCGTGTCCAATTTCGGATTGGCGCGAAACGTCTGCGCTGCCGCACGCACAGCTTTTTGATCCGCAGGAGTAAATGCCCGCAGGGCATGCTGGACTCGATTGCCAAGCTGCCCTAAAACCTTTTCCGGTACATCGAGCGGATTCTGTGTAATGAAGTAGACACCTACACCTTTCGACCGAATCAGCCGCACGACCTGCTCAATTTTCTCCATCAGTGCATCCGGCACATCGTCAACCAGCAAGTGCGCTTCATCAAAAAAGAAGACCAGTTTTGGCTTGTCCGGATCTCCGACCTCCGGAAGCGACTCAAACAACTCTGAAAGCAGCCACAGCAAGAATGTCGCATAAACTTTGGGCGACTGTACGAGCTTATCCGCTGCCAGCACGTTGACGACTCCCCGGCCTTCGGAATCGGTCTGCATGAAGTCCTCGAGATTCAGCGCGGGTTCTCCAAAAAAAGCTTCTCCGCCTTGCTGGTCCAGAGCAAGTAGCGCTCGTTGTATGGCACCGACGCTTGCCGCCGAGACGTTTCCGTATTCAGCTGTCAAGGTCTTGGCATTTGCGCTGACGTGCTGCAGCATTGCACGCAGGTCTTTAAGGTCCAGCAACAGCATTCCGTTGTCGTCAGCCACCTGAAAAGCAATCGCCAGAACACCCGACTGTGTCTCATTCAAGCCGAGCAGTCGGCTCAGTAACAACGGCCCCATTTCGGAAACCGTTGTGCGTATCGGATGGCCCTGCTCACCGAACATGTCCCAGAACATGACCGGGCATGCGACGTAGGAGAAGTTTGTCAATCCAAGCTGCTCCACCCGCGAAGCAATCTTGGGATTGCTTCCACCTGCGGCGCTGACGCCGGAGAAGTCTCCCTTTATGTCGGAGACAAAGACGGGCACGCCTATTCCGCTGAAGGCTTCGACCATCACCTGCAAGGTAACCGTTTTCCCGGTGCCTGTGGCTCCGGTGATTAGGCCGTGGCGATTCGCCCGTTTCGGAACAATCACCAGTTCTCGTTCGGCCTTGGCGACCGTCAAGTTTGTATTTGCTGTCATGAAGGGAACGTTTTCAATAAGAGAATGAGAGTGTCGATTGACTTAATCTGCGTGGGTCAACCTACGAATTCCTCAGAAGAATATCAACACGGTTCGGCAGGCCGGGGAGCTTTGCATAGTTGCATCACGTGCCTCTCTTTTGGCAGTCCGCGATTTCCTATCAGTTGTTCGTGCAATAATACAGCTGAATTGAAGCTCAGTTTTAAGTAAATGCAGTTATAACAAATTATTAAAACAATCCGTCTACTCGGTTTGGTACCTCGTATATAAGTAACTCCCATCGCCTGCTTGTATAGGATACATAACAAGTGGAGATACCATGGTTGGTTAGCATGCTCGCCAAAAAATCTGCCACAGAGGGAAAATTGCCTCACATCTTCCAGTCTTTTTTGTTATATTGTTCAACAATCAGTATGCAAGACGAGCATTTGAATCCAGTCTGTACCTTGAAACATCCATCTATAAAACTACTCGCAGTATTCTGTCTAGTAGCGGGGACAGCGTTCGGGCAGTCCGATACTCCGCTGGCGAGCCCTGACAGCGCGCTGATCGAAGCGCTCGCAAAAATTGAGGGTACTCCGCTAGTGCTGACCGATTTCATTAATCTCGCCGTTGCAAATTCTACGACGGCTCGTGATGCCGAGGCGTCACTTGCGGCAGCGCGCGGCGCGTTAATGAAGCAACGCGGTGTGTTTGACCCTGAGCTTTTTGCAGAAATCAGCAAATCGAGCGAAAAACAACCTGCGTCTTCGCCATTTGCCGGTGCAAGTGTGGTTCAGCCGAAAACAACGGCCGGTGAAGCCGGGGTTCGCCTTACCTTGCCTGTCGGGACCGAAATTCAGGCCTCAATGACCGGGCAAAAACTGGAAACAAATTCTTCTTTTGCATCGCTTAGCCCCGAGTACGATGCCGACGCCGCCTTGACGATTCGTCAGCCTCTATTGAACGGTTTCGGTCCTGCCTCCTGTGGTGATTTTGCGGCGGCGAAGGCCGGTTATGATGCGGCAAAACATCGCTATGAAGATGTGATGGCGGGTCTGCGCGCCACTGCAGAGGAATGGTATTGGGATCTGTATGCGGCAGAGCGCGATTTGGCCGTCGCAACTCTGACTCGTGACCAGGCAACCGCACTCCTCAAAGAGGCGGAAATTCGTGGCAACACCGGTCTCGTTGGTCCCAATCAAGTGAACAACGCTCGGGTATTCGCCGCCGATCAGGAACTCAATGTACTGGACGCTGAGGACAATCTCTCACGAATCAGCGATGGGATCGCCTCACTCATCAACTCACGGCCCGGCGATGCCTCCCGGCGATACCGCACACTTGATGAACCGCCGACTTCGAATGCCGCTGAACCGGTGGAGTCCATACTGGCTCGCGCCATGAACACCAACCACGCGATAACCGCAGCCGGAAAAGATGTTGCGGCAATGCGTGCCTACGCGCGCGGCGCGTTCTGGAATGCACTGCCCACTGCGGATGCTTTCGGAGCACTGGGCGGAAACGGTCTCTCGGGAACCGGCCGTGACGTCATTTTTGGTGAAGACACACTGCGAAACTCCCTCGATACCAAGTTTTCCGATGCGCTCGATCAGGCTCTGAATCGTGATTATCCCACTTGGACGATCGGTCTGCGTGTGAGCGTACCGATCTTACTCAGGGAAAACCGCGGTGAGCGCAATCGCTTACGCGCGGAAGTTGTGAGGGCAGAGCAGCTTGAAATTGATACGAAAAACAGGGTCGAAGATCACATTCGCGCGGTTTACCGCGAACTGGAAAAAGGTCAGGATCGTCTGCGTGCCGCTGAACAGGGTGTAACTGCAGCGCGCGATCAAGTCCGTATCGGCCTGATTCAATTCAAGAATGGAACCACCACCGCCTTTGAACTTGTCCGCCTGGGTGCCGATTTTGCAAATGCTCAGCGACGCTACTCGCAGGCGCTCGTCCGAACAGCCAAAGCATCAGCGAGACTCCGGCAGCTCGTTCCTGATGAAGCACCGTAGCGTGTACTAGAAATGCCAATCTTCTCGTCGCGGCCTGGTTGAACAACGAATTCAAATACGCTCACGACTTGTTCGTCCCCAATATGTACGGAATCTCCAGTTCTTTCACTTTGAAATTTGACCTTAGAACTTTTTTCCACTTTTCTCTCCGCAAGGAGAATCATAACATGACTATTGCGCGACTTTCTATTCTATCCTCGATTCTTTTGCTCGTGTTGCTTTCCGGCTGCGGGGGTGGCGGATGGGGAGCAGGGGGCTGGTCCATGCCGCCACTGCCTGTTGAAACAGATGTGGCAAAGATTCGTCCCGTTGCAGATCAGTTTACGACCGTCGGAACACTCGATGCGGATCGATCCGTCACCATAGTGGCCGAAATCGGAGGAACAATTGTAAGCATTCCCTTCGAAGAAGGCGGATCAGTTTCGCAGGGTTCGCTCATTGCTCAACTTGATGATCGCGAACTGAGAGCCGAATACGACCGATCCGTTGCCATACGGGAGCAGAGCACCATCAACTTCAACCGCATGAAGAGTGTCGTTGATCAGGGCGCGGGTGCGCAGCAGGATCTTGACGATGTTTCCGCCGCATTGAAAGTTGCTGAAGCGAATGAATCCTCGGCAAAGGCACGTCTGGATAAGACACGCATTACGGCGCCGTTTGATGGATCCATCGGTGCGCGTAAAGTCAGCCGTGGGGCTTTTGTCCAGCCGGGTCAGCCCATAACCGACTTGGCGAACATTCACGACTTGCGCGTAACATTCTCGGTGCCCGAGCGCTATCTAGCGGAGCTGAAAAAAGGCTCGGAAGTCATTGTCACGACCACTGCCTTTCCGGGAGAAGAACTCAAAGGGAAGATTGACGTGATTGAACCGATGGTTGATGCGGCGACACGAAGTACACAAGTAGTCGCTCGCGTCAAGAACCCCGATGCCAAGTTTCGTCCCGGTATGTCCGCAAATGTAACTGCCGTACTCACGATGCACGGAGACGCGCTCACCGTGTCCAATGAAGCGGTCTTTGTCGATCAGAATCAGTCCTTTGTCTATGTCATCAATCCCGATAGTACTGTAAAGCGTGCACCGCTGAAGCTTGGTTCGCGCATGACCGATGTTGTCGAAGTTACTAGCGGACTCCGGGCAGGAGAACTGGTGGTTCGAACCGGTCACCAGAAGATCTTTGAAGGAGGCAAGGTGATTCCGCTTCCCGCTCAGGGTGCGCCAGTCACGAAAGACACGACCGCATCCGCTGCCGGAGCTCAGAAATGAAACTGTCCGATCTTTCGATTCGAAGACCGGTCTTTTCTTCGGTCATGAGTCTGGCGATTATTCTTTTCGGAGTCATCGCCTACACGCGCTTGCCCGTGCGCGAGTATCCTGACATCGACCCGCCGATTGTTTCGGTGGTAACGCTCTATCGAGGCGCGAGTGCCAGCGTGGTCGAAACTGAAATTACCGATGTGCTTGAAGAGCAGTTCGCTACGATTTCCGGCATCAAGACCATCAAATCCTCCAGTCAGGAACAGGGCTCGGTCATAACGATCGAATTCGAGCTGAACCGGGACGTCGAAGAAGCCGCCAATGACGTCCGTGACCGCGTGTCGCGGAGCCGCGGCCAGCTTCCGGCGGCGATTGAAGACCCAATCGTCTCTAAAGTAGACGTTAATGCGCAGCCCATCGTGTGGCTGGCACTATTCAGCGATGAGTTTGACGCACTGCAGCTTTCCGAAGTAGCCGACCGTGTATTGAAGGATCGCATCCTCCGCATGCCCGGCGTCGGTTCTGTGATGATTGGCGGCGAGCGCCGCTATGCGATGCGTGTCTGGCTCGATCCGCAGCTCATGGCCGCGCGCGGAGTCACGCCCCAGGACATCGAAAACGCTGTGCGCCGCGAAAACGCCGAATTCCCCGGCGGCAGAGTGGAGGGCGAGGGACGCGAGTTTGCCGTCAGAACGCGCGGAGAACTCGTCACTCCAGAAGAATTTGGCGCTATCATTGTTTCGCGGCAAGCAGGAGGCAACGTCCATCTGCGTGATGTTGCCCGTGTCGAAGTCGGGGCCGAAGATGATCGTACTATTGCACGCTGGAACGGAAAAAATGCCGTCGGCCTCGGAATCATCAAACAGTCCAAAGCGTCAACCGTTGCCGTTGCGGCAGAGATCAAGAAGACACTCGAAGAGCTGCGTGGCTCCGTCCCGAAAG
>CAZVXJ010000095.1:0-10010 GCA_964631675.1 uncultured Alphaproteobacteria bacterium | reverse complement strand
CGGCATGGGAACCCTCATCATTCAACCACGGCAACACGGACTTCCCGCTCACCGGAGCGCATATCCAAGCCAATTGCGCACAGTGCCATGTTGGTGGACAGTTCAATGGTCTGCCAACTACTTGCGTCAGCTGTCACCAGGCTGATTACAATGAAACAGGCAACCCGGACCATGAGGCGGCAGGTTTCTCAACATCCTGCCAGACCTGTCACACGACCACGAACTGGAACTCGAATTTCAACCATAGCAACACAGATTTTCCGCTCACCGGTGCACATATCTCAGCGTCTTGTATCCAATGTCATGCAAGCGGGCAGTACAATGGATTACCGACGGACTGCTGGTCGTGTCACCAGGTTGACTACACCGAGGCTGAAAATCATGTGGCAGCACAGTTCCCGCACACTTGTACGCAGTGCCACAACACGACGGCATGGGAACCCTCATCATTCAACCACGGCAACACGGACTTCCCGCTCACCGGTGCGCACGTTCAGGCGAACTGTTCGCAGTGCCACACGAACGGGCAGTTCAATGGCACTCCAACGCAGTGCTTCTTCTGTCACAGCGACGACTTCAACAATTCAAGCTCCCCCGACCACCAGGCCGGTGGATTCTCTACTGAATGTACCATGTGTCACAACACAACCATGTGGGACGGCGCGCAGTATAACCACCCATGGTTCCCGATTACATCCGGTCCTCACCGCAACTTCCGCAATGAATGCAATGAATGCCACCTTGTTCCGAACAACTTCTCAATCTTCAGTTGCGTTGATTGTCACGAGCATAACAGGCAGGATACTGACAATGACCATGATGAGGTAAATGGCTACTCCTATACCAGTGAGGCTTGTTACTCTTGCCACGAAGACGGAGGCAATCGTCCGGCTCCTATTCGTCCGCGTGAGCTTCCCAAATGAACAAGCTCGAGGCATACCTCCTGAATCGACGTGGTGAACAGGCCAACGTGTAAATGAGAAATCGAATTTCTAAATTGACTAGGTGCCTTATCCTGCTTGCATCTCTTGTTTCTGCCTCGCATGCAGCAGAGGTGCGGACGGCCGTGTCCTATGTATCACTGGAGGCGGTTTTTCTGAATGCCGGCAGGGAGTTGGGAATTCAGGTTGGTGACACCGCCGTCATTTTCCGCAATGACCAGCTGATTGATCGATTGGAGATTGCTTACGTGTCTGCACATTCGGCTTCGTGCAAAATGCCCACTGGGGATATTGACATTCGCGTTGGTGACATTGTCATTGTTCATGCGATCGACTCGACGACGCTGCCGCAAGTTGAAATGTTCCATACGGCTGAGTCGACCACAAATCAGCTTCCAGTAACTCAATCGAAGCGACGATCAAGCCGAACAACCGCATTAACGGGGCGCGTTTCGTTTCGCATGTACTGGCAGGATGATCATTCCGCGCTAAATAACGACTATCAGGAGCCTTCGCTCGCAGTGAACGGTAAACTGTCGCGGATAGGTGGCTCGCTCTGGAATGCTTCTCTTCGAGTGCGACTTCGCGAGGAGTTTAGAACACCGGCGACGTCATCGGCCATAGCGGCACAGTGGGACAACCGAGTCTACGAAGCGGCGATCCTCTACGGTGAAGATGGCTCGCAATATGCCATGAAAGCCGGTCGCTTCACGGCAAACAGCTTGAGTGGAATCGGGTACATTGACGGCGTACTGGTTTCGGTCAAGGCTGTGAATAGTGTGCGCGTTGGCCTGTTCGGCGGCACGCAGCCGGACTTGCGGAGTACTGACTTTCAAACAGAGGAAGTGAAATCAGGGCTTTTTGCTTCCTACTCAACTCCACGATCTGGAACCAGCAATTGGAATTCGACACTCGCATTGGCGGGCCGTTACCGTGCCGGCGAAATCAGCCGTGAGTTCATCTATGAGCAGCTGCAATACACATCCGGTAGTCGTATACGATTCTATGAAAACGTAGAGATAAACCTGAACCGCGGCTGGCTCAAAAATGCGGAAGGATCGTCACTCACCCTCTCCAGCTTGATGAGCGGGCTAAATTGGTCTCCGACGCCGTGGCTGACTTCAGAGATTTCATACAGCAACCGTCGTAACTACTTCACTCTTGAAACCCGCCACATCGCCGATAGCCTGTTTGATGATGCGGTTCGACAGGGTGTTCGCTCCGCAGTGCGTGCCCGCGCTCATAGCTGGTTCGCGGGCGTTGGCGGAAATTTACGTTCAACCGGGCCTGATTACTCTGCTGGCTCTAGCTACACTGTTAACGGTGGCTCCAGCAATTTTCTGCGCACCCTGACCAATCTGGAAGTTCGCTGGACTCATTACAATAATGAACACAGTACAGGCAGCCAACCCGTGATCAGCATCCAACGACCAATTTTCTCGGTCGTCAACTGTGGTATTGAAATCGGGCAGGATCGCTACCAGTTCAAGTCATCACCGCTCGAAGTTCGCAACGAGTGGAGTCGCGCTACATTGGACTGGCATCTGACGAAACAGGTTTTTGGATCGGCCTACGTCGAGGCCCGTACTGAAGGCGATCAGACGCTGCATCACTTCTTTGTGGAAACCGGCTATCGTTTCTGAGACTGTCGAGGTAATAGGCCTTTCATTGCCAACCACATAACACAGCCTGTAAGCACAAAGCTTACAGGCTTTTCAGTATTGAACCCATGAAGATTATAACTCACAACTCACATGGCTGCGAACGACCTTGTAAACAGCGTTACAACTGTGCGAAAAGCAAATATGGTCTCTTGATCAATTCCCCTTTTTTGAGGCTTGCATTTCGTGCGTAATGAGGGACTGCATTTGCCTTCGTATGTCCATCAGTTCCTTGCGTAACAGCTGATTCTCCTTTGCCAATTCCTGCACCGACGCCAATAGCACTCCGTCTGGATCAACGGTCGTGATCGACGTGTCACTCTCGCCAAGACCGAACAGTGCATAGAAATCCTGCGCCATGGGCCCGATGTGCTCGATTGACGGATCCTGTGTCTTATAGCTCCACTGTTTGATCGGCAGCACTGACACCTTCTCCAGGATCGATTTTGTATCTACCAATCGCGCATTGCGTTTCTTTGTCGAATCTGAAACGGAGTTCCAACTGCCGCCACCTGCGTCAACATAAACTCCGCTCTCCAGATCATTCGAGGTCCAGAAGGTCACTCCGCCGCTGGCTCGCGCCGCAAACTGATTCGGAGCAATGCTGTTCACCGTTCCGCCGGACGCGTCGGCAAACAGAAATGTTCCCGCATCGTCGGCAACGGCTTCCGACCCGAGTGCGGTGGATTGACTCGCGGTTGCGTGACAGCTGTAGCCTCCGGCAATCGAGGCCGAGCCTGCGGCTTCATTCAGTTCGCCTCCAATCACGGACGAAGTCAATCCGGTAGCTGAATTGTTGATACCACCCGACACCGTCGCGTACAGATTCGCAGTGCTGTTATTTCTCCCGCCGCTGATTGTTGAGTAATCCCAGTTCGCCGTATTGTGATGCCCACCGCCGACAGCAGCACTGCCTCCCGAGCACATGTTGCTGTCCCCGCCCGCGATTACACTGTAATAATTTGTCGATTGGTTCCAGCGGCCGCCACTTACGGCAGCAAATAGTCCGACCGCTTGATTGGCAGAGCCTCCGGCGACCACGGCTGAAACAGCGGATGCGACATTGTCCGCTCCGCCGCCGATGGCACTGGCGATACCGGTCGCCCGGTTAGTGTATCCACCCGCTACTGTTGCCCAAGTTTTTGTTGCTTGATTGCTGATGCCACCCGAGACCGTAGCATAGCCGCCTTCTGGATCGATAAGATCTGCGACCAAGTTGCCTTCGCCGCCACCGATTACAAGTCCCTTCCCGTCGGTTGCGGTATTATTGACACCCCCTGCAACGGTATTGCCGTTGCCCACAACTGAGTTGAACGTACCGCCGGGAATCGTTGAGTTGTTTCCGAAAATGCTGTTTACTGAGCCGCCGCCGATCGTCGCCCGATCGCCCAGAACAAAGTTGGACTCCCCGCCCCCGATGGTTGCGGCATACCCACTGTCGTTGTTTTGATTGCCACCAGCCACGACGCTGTAGATACCCGCCGCCCTGTTATCGCGGCCGCCCGAAATTACAGACGTTCCTGCTTCAACCAAATTCCCCGATCCTCCGCCGATCACGTTATTGTGCCCGTCGATTCGATTGTGCCCTCCACCCACAATTGTGCTGCTGTCGCCGACCACAACATTCCATGCTCCACCGCCTACCACAGCTGCGTAGCCGGTATCACTGTTCTGGTAGCCGCCGCCGATGGCTGAGAACATGCCTCCGGTGCGGTTAAATTCGCCGCCGTCAATCACGGATTGTACTCCGAGGGCAGTGTTATGAGACCCTCCGCCAATCGTAGCGCCGGACATCATGGCGGAATTGTTTTGTCCGCCGCATACGGTCGTCGCATCGTGTGCAGCGTGATTTCCCGATCCGCCCGCGACCGTGGCTGCACCGGCTGAGGCCGTATCAGAAATTCCTCCACCGACCGTGGCGTACCAACCGGATGAGTAGTTTCTGAATCCACCGCCGACCACACCGTAGGAATCGGTCACCCGGTTATTGCCCCCGCCACTCACCACGCTGTAGTTGCCCGACACCACGTTGGTTGCACCGCCACCAATGACAGAATGACTACCCATGGCACTATTGCTATCCGCTCCCATTCCACCACCACCACCTACAACCGAATACTCGCCCCGAACACGATTATTGATGCCGCCGCCGATAGATCCGTAACGGCTGGAAACACTTTGATAGAGACCACCTGAAATTGTGGCGCCCTCGCCCACGGCCCAATTTGCACCACCGCCGCCAATTGTCCCATTTTCGCCGATAACATGATTGTTTCCACCGCCAGCTACCGTTGCAGAAGGACCGCTGGCTTCGTTTTGCGAACCGCCGCCAACGGTACTCCAATTGCTTGCCGCTAGATTCTGGTTACCACCGGCCACCACGGACCAGCCGCCGACAGCTATATTGCTCACTCCGCCGGAAACGGTTGACGTATCTCCGTTGGCCATGTTATTGGAGCCAATTACAAACGCAGCGCTTCCGGAATTCACGTTGTCGTAACCGGCATTCAGTTTACCCCTGATAGTCCCACCGCTCGCGCTGTCAACTGTGCCCACGCGATAAGCATGAGCGACGGATAAGAACTGTCCGCGCGGAGTCATTTCACTGTTGGATCCGACCGTGATACCCAGCCAGCGATCCGCGCTGAATTCATCGTTCAGAATCGCCATCGATCCAAGCAGCACGTTGAACAGACCGCCGTTCACCGTGACCGACGGGTGTGTTTCTGTCCACAAACTTGTACCACCGGAAAGTGCGTCATAGATCGTAAATGTCATTGCCACAGACGTGTCGAGCGGCGAACCGTCGGATCGTGCGAGCTGGCCCTGATAGTTGATGAGCTGTGGAATGGCACTCGCTGCCGTGGAAATCGCGAGCAAGAACAGGAAAGTTAGTACTGACTTCTTCATGATTGAGTCCCTTGTCAGGTATAATCTATTTAGGTTTGGAAATTGTCTCTCACTGCTGCTGCGCCACGGCAGTCTGCATGTGCTTTTTGAAGCTCTGCATCCTGTAAACGGGTTGTCAACCCTAAGTTCAGTCGGACCGCGTGACTGAACTCACCCCCTCAAACTAAACTGTAATAATGCTGATCCTTTTGTGCCAAAGGCGCTGACGGAAAACAGACGGTCCTGATCAGTTGCGCTGCACTCTCGGGCTTGTCCGTCGCCTGGATGGGACTCTGCCTCGGCGTCCTCTGGCATAACAATACTTCCTTTCTGATGCCTTCATAATAGCACCTTCCGCGAAGTTCCGCAACCCCCCAAACGGGTCGCCAACACTAAGTCCAGTCGGGCCGCCCGACTGAACTTAACCCCTCTAACACGACCGCAATAATTCTGATCCTCTTGTGTTAAGAGCGCTGACGGAGTACATTCAGATATCCTGCAAAAAACAAAGCCTGTAAGCATAACACTTACAGGCTTTTAACATGTGCACCCAGTAGGACTTGAACCTACAACCCACTGATTAAGAGTCAGTTGCTCTACCAATTGAGCTATGGGTGCGGGGAACATTAAATGTAGACAATTCTCCGTAAAATGTCAAGGCATCCTGCACTTGGGCATTCGCGGTCCTTATTCTTAAGTAATTGACATTAAATAGTATAAATGCTCGGATCGTCCTGGTCATGCTTAACAAATAGGGACTCAAGTCCGGTATCAAGTTCGCTTATCAATTGGACAAATTGTGATTCAAACTAAGCAGACCCGTCCCTACCTCGTGAAGCCAGCCCTTCGTGCGACTGTTTGCAAAAGTATCAATCCGTGCCTTGACCTCTGGCTGATTATGTGCGATATTATGAGTTGTCCCAATGAAATACTGGTGACCGGGGTAATGTTGGACTTGCAATTGCAATCATATGAAAGAGTCGACCCACAAAGGGTCGTCCCCGCTTCAAAATGAATAGATGGTTCCCGAACTGCATGCTGCTTTCAAAGAAAGAATAATGGCAAGTCCTTTTCTGATCATTGGAGTATTTTTCGCACAACTCCTGTTGTGGAGCAGTCCCGCGCGTGCGCTCATTACCAACTGGGTCAATACTTCGGGCGGCAATTGGGGTACAGCAGCGAACTGGAGTAACGGAGTTCCCGGTGCATCCGATACCGCGCAAGTTTTCAGCGGTGGCACCTATACCGTAACGGTTTTGGATCCGGACAGCTTCACCGTCCGCAAATTGTGGATTCAGCCGGCATCCGGTACGGTCACACTGCGTGTCGAGTCCTTTCTGCGCGTGCTCTGTGCCGCCGATTATAATGGGCTGATAGTCGGCTCAGGCGGAATTCTGCAAGTTGAAGGCGGAGCATTTCAATTTGACAACACAGATGCGGGCCTTGCCGCGGCTCATGCCGGTAACATTGACCTGCGCACCGATGGAATAATGAGTCTGAGCGGAAATACGCGCCTCGAGCATGGAGGCGGGACAATATTGCTGGGCGATGGCGCAATGTTCGATGCGGGACTCACTCGCGATATCCTGCAAAGCGGAACATCGAGAATCATCGGCGATGCAGGGAACGGCGGCATTTCCACTCTGGTCGGACGAGTTTCAGCAACCGGAGCGCTCAACTCCAGCATCGAGGTGCATACCGGAACTCTTACCGTTGTCGCCGAAAACAACTGGGGTATTAACACGAGTGGGTCCGTCAAATCCTATAGCGGCACACGGTTGAACATCGGCGGTGTTTACAACAGTCAAATCTATTACAATTCGCTCACGATTCAGGCCGGTGGCAGAGTCTTCACGGAGCCCGGATCTATCATTGAAGGGCCTGTCAATTCTCATGGTCCGCCGTATTCCGTTCTGTCCAATTTCGGACGGTTGATCGTAGACTCGATCAGTACACAGTTCTCGCTAGCTCAGCCCTGCTCATTGAAGATCACCTATTGGCAATCCGCTACAGACAGTGCCAGTACTGATATCCGGCGCGGGCACCTTGTGCTTGCACCCGGACTCCCGTCCGGTGTCCTTCAAAGCTTCATGAGAGATTCGGTCTTTGTGTGCCCGGCATGCAGTCTCTCTTGCGCGGCATACCTTTTCACGGATACGACAACGGTCATTTACGGATCCGGATTCCTCGGCGCTACCGGTCTCTTCTTAACCTCCATTAACGGGAGCTTTCCGTTCTCGGGAGAAATATCCATCCGTGACTTGGCGGCACTGCAACTCAACAACGTTTTGGAAGACACCGTGCACCTGCGCAAACTCGTCGTCCGGGATTCGGCGAATTTTAGCACCGCGCCGTATTGCATTGTGGACTCACTGTTCCATACGGGCGGAAACATCCGCGGCGACATCGAAGCGAGATTCAACTATGCCTGGGCAAGCGGGCAGTTCGGTGACGCAAATCAGAATAGCAAACGCGCACACATTCCAGCAGGCTCCGAGTTACTGGTTTACACCGCAGGCAGGAAATATCTTGACTCAGCATCGGTTGTTGTGGATGGTATAGCTACGCTTCAGGACAGCGGCCAATTGACTCTGAACGGTGCGGATTTTGAGGTATCGGAAACCGGCACGGTGAATGTGATGCCCGCCTTTAAGATGTACACAGACGCATGGGGTGCCTATCTCAACTCCGGCTATTCCACGTTCGATCCACAGACGGATTCCATCTACATTGGCGTTCCGGTGAACAACTTCACTACCGGGCGTACCCCCGGAACCATTGACATTCTCTCGCGGCCTGTCACTTGGGGAAACGGCGGCAGCAATGGGGGTACCGTAAACCTGAATTCAGGGGCTCAGCTCATTCTTGGCGGCGCATACAACAATTCAGGCGGCACTTTCCAAATTCGCAATGCATCAACGCTCACAGTGCAGGGAACTTTGGACAACGGTGACGGCGCCACTATTGAACTCGAGGGCGGGAGTGAAATTTCCGGAGCTGGCACCCTGAACAACGGCGGATCAATCAACTCGACCGGCGGCGCACTGAGTTCTCTCACCAACATTCCCATCTCACCGCTGCTGAACAATCTGGCGGACTCAGGGTTTGTGAATGTGATCACCGACACGTTGAGTTTGCTTGGCGGCGGCACAAACTTTGGCACGATTACGATTCATCCCGGAGCAGTGCTCAAGGTATTTGGCACCTTCACCAACGAAATCACCGGACTGATCACCGGCGGCGGCGTCCTGGATGTGAGTTCAGCCACTTTTGTGAATAACGGGACAATCAGCCCCGGCATGTCCCCCGGCGTGCTCACTATCTCCGGCAATATAACTCTCGGGGCATCGTCCGTACTGCGTCTGGAACTGAACGGAGCATCACCCGCCCTCTATGATCGTCTCAATGTCACTGGCAATGTGAATTTGGGTGGCGAGATGAGTTTCGTCCGCGGAAACGGCTACATTCCGTCGCCGTCCGATTCGCTGGCACTCATCAGCTATTCGAATCACAGCGGAGGATTTGGCCGTGTCAGCGGTTCGGCACTGGGCGCCGGCCAATATCTCGAGCTGGATTTCGGAGCCGGAGGTGCGCGCACGCGCGTCTGTTCCGGCGGCGCGAGAGTTTATTGTCAGACGAGTGGAATAGAAGATACGCTGTTTCTGTCGGGGTTACTACAGGAACAGTACCTGATTTCCATCTGTGACACTGGCACTTGCACATTGAGCTTTACCGCCTCCGTGACCAATCTGAATCCGCCCGGTCCCGGATGGATCTATTTCAATATTGGATCGGACACCGGTCTTGTTCCGAGCGGCGGATGCGGTCAGGCGGACTTGCGCGTCAATCTTGCAGGACAGCCCGAAGGCACCTACACGGCGACGATTGTGATCACGCACAACGACGCGGATGCGCCACCGATCAGCATTCCGGTTCAGATCTCACTGCTACTTTCGCCCGTAACCTATGACGTGGGCGGCGGGGCCATGGACTTTTCCGACATCGCTGCGGCTGCGGCCTTTCTGAATTCAACTCCAGTCACTCAGTTAACCCATTTCCGCGTCTATCCCGGCACTTATTCCGGACCGGTCACCTTGAATCAGATTTCGGGCACGAGCACGGCGAACTACGTCCTTTTCCAGCGCGCGGTGCCAACGGGAACTGCGCCGCTGCTAACTTCCGGCGGTCCGTTCGTGCTCCGTCTGCTTGGATCGGATCATATTGTTTGGGATGGCGTAG
Organism: uncultured Alphaproteobacteria bacterium; assembly: GCA_964631675.1. GTDB lineage: Bacteria > Electryoneota > RPQS01 > RPQS01 > RPQS01 > CAZVXJ01. The sequence continues at coordinate 280 of CAZVXJ010000095.1, read as the reverse complement.
ACGTTACATTGGCTGCTGGCACATTAGGCAATGCCATTCTGGATTCTCTGAATTCCGATTCAAACACATTTCGAAATTGCACGATTACCGGCGGCGATTCCACCAACTCCAATAGTGCAGGAATTTCTGTTGTTGGCGGTTTCGACGGCACTCCGGACGGGATCATTATCGAGTCTGTGACTTTCCGCCGCTGCTATACGGCCGTAAATCTTGGATCAACGCTCTGGACTGTCGCGGGCCGCAATAACGAAGTGCGAAATTGCCAGATTCCTTCCGCTGC
>CAZVXJ010000094.1:0-10085 GCA_964631675.1 uncultured Alphaproteobacteria bacterium | reverse complement strand
TTTCTTCTCAGCGCAAAAACGTCTGCGTTCGGCGCATAAATATCCTGCCCGTCAATCAAGACTTTTCCTTGCAGTGCAGTGCCGTCAATGATATCGTTCATGCGGTTCAATGTGCGCAGGAAAGTGGATTTTCCACAGCCTGACGGCCCGATAAATGCCGTCACGCGCGCCTTTTCAATATCGATCGACACGTTGTGAAGTGCTTGCGTCTTTCCATAGAAGAAATTCAGGTCATGCACCTGAATGACCACGGCATCTTGTTGTAAAGCCTGTGCGTTTACCACGGAAGCAGACTTGTTTACCATCGATACTTCTTTCTGAAGCGTCCCCTGAGTACGATGGCCGCCAAGTTCAGGCCCAGAACGAGCATGATTAGCACCAACGCGGTTCCGTACTGCATCGGCCGTACTTTGTTCACGTCGGGCAATTGCGTGGCCAGAATATAGAGGTGGTACGGCAGGGCCATCACCTGATCGAAAATGGAATTCGGGAGTTTGGGCAGAAAGAAGGCTGCCACGGTCAGCAGTATCGGCGCGGTCTCTCCTGCCGCTCTGCCCAGCCCGAGAATTGATCCGGTGAGCATGCCCGGCACTGCGTAGGGCAGCACGTTTTTGCGGATGGTTTGCCATTTGGTTGCTCCTAAGGCAAGGCTGGCTTCACGAAAAGACTGTGGAACCGCACGGAGCGATTCTTCACTGGCGACAATAATGATCGGCAGCACCATGCAGGCAAGTGTCAGACTGCCCGAGAGGATAGAGGCGCCGAATCCCAGAAATATCACGAATAGCCCGAGTCCGAATAATCCAAAGACGATGGAGGGAATTCCCGCGAGTGTGACAATCGCGACGCGTATGGCCTGCGACAGACGGCCTTGTTTGGCGTATTCGCTCAGGTAGATTGCACCGGCCATTCCCAAGGGGAGTGCAATGACAATAGTACCTATCACAAGGTATAGTGTGCCGACAATCACCGGGAGTATTCCACCCTCCGCGCCGCTCTTGCGCGGGAATCCACTGAGGAACTCCCAGGAGAGCGAAGGGGCACCGTGCCAGACAATATCGAGGATAATGTAACCGATAATCGCCACAATGCAGTAGGTCACGAGACGTAGCAACCCAAAGACACGTCGTTCCTTGATACGAGCTCTGCGATTGAAGGACGTGTCACGGGGAATTCTCTTCAGAGCATTCTCGATTGCCGGCAGCTTGTTCATGTGCCGATGCGCCATTTTTTCAGTACCCGCTGCGCAAGCAAATTCAAGCCAAAAGTCATAAGCAGTAGCACGACACCAATGCAGAACAAGGCATGATAATGATGGCTGCCGAATGGAACTTCACCCATCTCCGCGGCGACAGTGGCAGTCAGCGTTCGTACTGATGCAAGTGGATTGGCCGTAATGATCGCTGCATTGCCCGTGACCATCATCACCGTCATCGTTTCGCCGATGACTCGCCCGACTCCGAGCATCACAGCAGCTACGATCCCGGATAGGGCGGACGGAACAATCACCTTAAAAACCGTCTGCACGCGCGAGGCGCCAAGTGCAAGAGAAGCTTCCGCGTAGGCCTTGGGGACAGATCGAATGGCATCTTCGGAAATGGATATGATGGTCGGAATGGCCATCAATGCAAGCAGGAGAGCACCCGAGAGTGCAGTCAAGCCGGTCTGAAGCCCAAAGATGTCCTTTACGAAGGGCGACACCAGTACCAGCCCGAAGAATCCGATAACCACCGACGGGATTCCTGCGAGCAATTCAATAAACGGTTTCAGGATCTCTCGCTCAGTCGGCGAAGCGATTTCCGCAATGTAGATGGCGGCGCATACACCAAATGGTATGGCGATCAGAGTCGCGAGCAAGGTGACCAAGATGGAACCGGTCAGCAGCGGAATGATGCCAAACAGTTCTTTCTCAAATGAGACCGGATTCCAAATCGAACCGAATAACTCACCGATCCCCGGATGTTTTGCAAACGGGGCGGATTCACGACCGAGAAAAACAAAGATCAGCAGCACGATGACAATGGACATCTGTGCTGCTGATCTCAGACATAAGTAGACCGCTTTTTCTTGCCAGCGCGAACTCATCAATTACATCTTTTTGACCGGCATGTATCCTGTGTCTGTCACAATCTTCTGGCCCGCAGGAGTGAGAGTCCAGTCAATGAAACTTTTGACATGTCCCAGCGGCTGCCCATTCGTATACAGGAACAGGGGTCTTGCGATGGGATAAGTCCCATTCAATACTGCGGCTTCCGTAGGCATTACCGCTGGAGCGTCAGGTGCCTTCTTTACGCCGAGAATTTTGACGCCACTACTCTCGCCGTATGCCACTCCCCCATAGCCAATCGCCCACTGATCGTCCTTCAGCGATTGAACGATGGCACCGGTGGACGGCATCAGCCTGCACGTAGGTGAAAAATCAGCCTTCTCGAGCACGTGCTCCTGAAAATAAACATAGGTTCCCGAATTGCTTTCGCGGGAGAGTACAACGATTGGCTGGTCAGGGCCGCCGACATCACTCCAGCGCGTGTAGGCTCCGGTGTAGATTTTCTTGATTTGCTCAAGGGTCAATTCGGTGATTGGATTTTTTGGATTAGTCATCACCGCCAAACCATCCATTCCGATAGAGAGTTCGACCGGATTGACGCTGCGTGCCTTTGCCTGCTCACGTTCGTTGTCCTTCAACGTGCGTGACGAGGCGCAGATATCGGTTGTTCCATTGATTAGAGCACTAATGCCCGTACCTGAGCCGCCTCCGGTGACAGAAATTTCAATCTGCGGATGTTCCTTCATATACACTTCGGCAAGACCGCTGACCAAATTGACCATCGTGTCAGAGCCCTTGATTTGTATGGAAGTCTTTTCAGCAGGTTGCCGCGAACAACCGACGGCAAAAACTACTGAGGCGGCAAGAATTGTGTTGGCGAGTGACTTGAGTCTAAGACGCATGGGAGGGGATCCTTCCTTGAGCAGAAACAATAAGATAGGAATGAAATGTTAGGAATGCATTAAGAAAAACATGAGCCCGCTTGAGGCAGCTCAACAAAATCAAAAGCTTACTTCGGCATCGAGCATCAACCTCTGGTAGAGCAGATTGTTTCCGCCCGAAAATGGGTCCAGGCGATTGTGAAAGAACGTCGCACGGCAAGAAGTTGACTTCATCGGTGTCAAACCCAGAGAAAACTTATGGCCGTTAGCATTGGATCCGCCTCCCGCGAAGTCAGAGTCGGAGAACTCGCCTAAATTGGCATCACGCTTGAGCGAACGGAAACTGTAGCTGACTTCCCACGGCAACTTCACTTTTGGCGCTCCAATTGCAAAACCGGCCAGGAAACCATTGTCCTTGATCGCGGAGTTATGCACATATTCACATATGATCGAATACGCTCTTGAACCGTCGGTCTGTTTTACCCTTAGTTCTGTTTGCCAGAGGTTGTAGTCATGAACGTAAAACGATGCGGTTCCATTGGATATGACCGTATTGCCTCTGGCGCTGCCGACAACCGGCCCATTCATCAGGTTCTGGTAGTCTGAATATGCTGCGGAAAGAGACATGCTGCGGTGCTCGGAGAGGTTGATCTTTTTTCCAAGCTGAGCCATCAACAGTCCTTGATCATCCCGCGAACTCGACTCAGAAATCCAATAGCCCGCGACTGCGGCGCTTACTCCTGCGCCCCACTTTCCGTCGCCAAGTTTGAGGTTGATTCCCTCAAGGTTCAAATCAGGATCCCAGATAAGATCGGTGGTTTCAAAGGGAATCGGAGATTTTCCGGCATTCACTTGAAGATAACTGCGCGGATGGTAGTTCATGAACGCACGGTCAATCCATATCTGTTTCTGCCCATCGCCCCCGCCGAGATCCTGGTTCGTAGACACGGGTTCTCCTGTGCCCGAAGCGACGCGCAATACTGCATCCATCTTTGGATTTACAATCGCCTTCAGCCCGGCGCGCAGGCGGAGTCGATGCCGAATACGATCCTTGGTCTGCTCGCGGAAAATGCTCTCGTGGCGGTAGCGAAAATCTCCGGTAATCGTGATCCGCTCCGACCACGGCTTTGGCTCTTCGGCTGCGGCGGACACGGTAGCAATGGCCAACACGAGGAAGCTGGCCAGTGCAGCGATTTTGTAAAGCGGAGAATACAGGTTCTTCATGAGGGGAATGTGACGGGTTTGTTTCGGGTATGTTTCTAAACTAATCCTGCCACGTGAGGAAAAGGTTAAGAACTTATGAGAATGGTGACAATTTCCAGGCCATGCCTCTCCATTCGGCCTGACAAAAAAAAGCGAGAACCACCGGGTCCTCGCTGCGGGTTGCCTCTTCTATTCAATATTCAGTCCGCGAACGTCCTACTCAGTCCAGGCAAGTTGATGGTAAACTCACTGCCTTCGCCAACCACACTCTTTACCGTTACGTTTCCGCCATGAGCATTGGCAATGTGTTTGACAATCGCCAGTCCCAGTCCTGTTCCTCCGAGTTTACGGCTGCGAGCCTTGTCCACACGATAGAACCGCTCGAAAATCCTAGGCAGGTGTTCGGGCGGAATACCATTGCCAAAGTCGCGAACCGCTACCGTCGCTCCGGACTCTGACGCAGAAACGGTAACCAGAACTTTGCCGCCCGGTGAACTGTACTTGATGGCATTGTCGAGCAGATTTCCCACGGCCTGCTCGAGAAGCAGCGCATTCACCCGGGTCACGACATCGTGCTCACAAATCAGGTCAATCTGAATCGAGCGTTCCTTGGCCTTCAATTCGCACTGCGATATTGCTGCTGCGGCGATGCTGCCCAGACTGCCGGACACCAACTGTATGGCACCCTGCTCACCTTCCTGTTCAATGCGCGAAAGGCTCAGCAAGTCATCTATGATGGCATTGAGGCGCTCAGCGTTGTGCGCGACCCGACTCAGCATGTCCCTGGCGACAAGTTCATCTTCCACTGCGCCATCCATCAGCGTCTCTACGAAGCCCTTTATCGCCGTGACCGGAGTTTTCAGCTCGTGCGACACATTGGCGACAAAATCCTTGCGCACGTTCTCGAGTTGCTGAAGCCGCGTAATGTCATTCATTACGATCAGGAGTCCGATAGTGGCTCCGGTTGCGTCAGTAAGTGGTGTACCTGAAACTTGAAGTACCGTATCCAGTCTAAGTCTTAGTGTCGTTGCAGCGGTATCCTTGTCAGTTTGCCTGTGAAGTTGCTCCGAGACGAAGTTGAGGAGCTGGCTGTTGCGGGCAATTTCCGGCATCATTCGGCCTGTAAATCGAACCGGGTCTACGTCGAGCAGATTTGCGGCCGCTCGATTCATGAAGAGAACCCGCTCGTTTGTATCCACGGCAATGACACTCTCACGCAAACTGGAGAGAATCGCGTCCTGATCATTGCGCTGCCGCGTAATCGTGCGAATTTTCTCGTCCAATTGACCGGCCATCCTGTTGAGCGCTTCGGCGAGACCCGCCAAATCCTTGTTCGGTGGCAAAGCAAGCGGCTGAGAAAAATCTCCGGCAGCAAATCTCTCGGCTCCAGACTGCATTGAATCAATGGCGTAGCTTACACGGCGTGAGAGCAAATAGGTTACCAACGTTGCCAGTCCGACTGCACCAATCAGTGCGGCGATCAATCTCCATTGCAGTACCCGATAGTCAGGTGCAAACGCCCAGATAGGGGCAGACACTCTCGCGGCACCGATAATCTGTGCACCTTGGCGAATAGGCAGTGCCACAAACAAAACTTCTTCGCGCAATCCGGTACTGTATCTGCGCGAGACGCCTTGCATCCCGTTCAGAGCAGTTCTAATCTCGGGACGGTAGGATTGAGATTCAATGTCTGAGGAGTCTATCGGATATGCGCCGGGTCCAGTCTCAGCACTCACTTCACTTCCGGTGCGAATATCACTGTCGGCGATGACCCTGCCGCTGGCACCCACAATCGTTAAGCGCATGCCGAGGCGATTGCTCAAGGTTTCGCAAACCTCCCGAATCTCCGGATTCGGCAGTTCAATCAAATCGACCGGGATCTCCTCGATCGCTACGCGTGCGCGAAGTTCAAGATCCGCTGTCGCCCGAGAGATGTGATAGATGTGGAGGGAGTAGAAAGCAAATGCGCCGGTGCCAAAGGCAACGGCGACAATGAGAATCACAATGTAAGGATAGAAGCTCCAGGCGAGCCGGCGTCGAACGGTCATTGTTGCATTCCGTCCGCGGTCAATACAAGTTTGATTCTATCATCTGGCACTCTGAATTCTGTATCCGATTCCACGCACTGTTTCCACCAACTCTCCGGCAGTACCAAGTTTCTTTCGCAGGTTCACAATATGGACGTCGACGGAACGGCTGGTGACTTCACTCATCGGCCCTTGTATGGCATCTACGATCTGATCGCGGCTGTAAACCCAACCCGGGCGCCTGGCGAGCAAGTGAAGTATGCGAAATTCAGTCGCCGTCAGTTCAACTTCACTCCCGCCTGCCGTGACTTGATGTTGATTCGGCGCAATGACAATGTCGCCAATCTTGATGATTTGACCTGGCTCTTCCAGAGTCCCAGCTCTGCGCATCACGGCTTTTACCCTCGCGAGCACGACTCGAGGGCTGAATGGTTTGGGAATATAGTCATCCGCCCCAATCTCAAGGCCGGTGACCATGTCGGCTTCCTCACCTTTTGCGGTCAGCATGATGATGGGGATATTCACCGTATCGGCATCTGATTTGAGTGTTTTGCACAAATCGAGACCATCAACTCCCGGGAGCATGAGATCCAGAATAATGGCGTCAGGTCTCGCTGTCCGCACTGTTGCCAATGCCTGCTCACCCGAAGTGGCAGTCGTGACCCCATAGCCTTCTCTGACCAGATTAAACTTCAGGAGTTCAAGGATGTCCTCTTCATCGTCAATGACAAGGACCTGCCCTTTCGCCATACTTGCCTCTATTTTGAATCTCTGAGACGCTCATCTAAATTTACGGCTTGTCAAGGAGAGACGCAAATGTATCCATCATGGACTACAATACGGCGCGGGCACCCGGCAAATAGTCTAAAGCAATATATAACAAATATTTAAGTTGAAAACTGACGCAGCATATAACTCTGACCTGTTGACTCTCCCCGCCCGATTGATTATATTGTGCGTATGAAACACGGTACACTCACAAGCCCTGACCGCAGTTCGTTTTGTTGTCGTTGTCTTAGTCTTCAGGCAGGCGATCGGGTGTGACGTACAGGTTAGGACCGTGGCAGATGAAGTAACACACCCCCTCGCTGAGCGAAGGGGTTTTTTGTGCCGGGTCAACAAAGCGAAAACCGGATTCAGGGGTCAGAAGCATGGACCGCCCTGTATCCGCCAGGCGCAGAGTTCACGGGCAACATATTTGCAGAGTCAGGCGGGGGCCAGGCGGATCGCAATCGAACTTGTTGCCAATCCCATAACGAAGTACAGAATGCCGGCGGAAGACACGCCAGACGCATGATCGTGATGATATGAATAGACATTGAGCGAGAGGATATTAGTCGAATGAGCGCATTCCCAGGCAACTACAATTATACATCCGCAGTCGAACCCGGTGTGTACGATCTCATCCAACCGCCGCCGGTGGTTCAGCGAATCGGCAACACGCCGCTTATCGAGCTGGTTCGTGTACGCGACAATCTCTCTCCGCGAGTTCGCGTGTTTGCTAAGGCTGAGTGGGCAAATCCCGGCGGTTCGGTCAAGGACAGAGCCGGGTGGTTCATGATACGGCAAGCAATTGTCGAAGGGAAACTCACTGGCAGCAAGCGGATTCTTGATGCAACCAGCGGTAACACTGGTATCGCTCTGGCAATGATCGGTGCGGCACTTGGAATCGGAGTCACGCTCTGTGTACCGGCAAATGCGAGTCTCGAGCGCAAGCGCGTACTCGCTGCACTCAGAGCGGAGATTATTTTGACGGATGCATTGGGTTCGACCGACGCTGCTCAGGCGGCGGCGCACCAACTGGCACTGAAGTATCCCGAGCGGTATTGCTATACCAATCAATATGGGAATTCCGCCAACGTGCGAGCGCACATGACGACAACAGGGCCGGAAATCTGGAGACAAACCGATGCTTCCGTCACGCACTTCGTTGCCGGGCTCGGAACGACAGGAACTTTCACCGGCACCAGCCGTTATCTGAAGATGCAAAACAGTGGTGTCAAGACATACACATTTCAGCCTGATGGACCGCTTCACGGGCTGGAAGGGTTAAAGCACTTGCCCAGCGTTCACGTACCGGAGATTTTCGATGCATCGCTTTCGGACGGCAACCTGGAAGTGAGTACTGAAGAGTCCTATGCCATGATGAAGCGGCTGGCTCAGGAAGAGGGGTTAATGGTCGGAGTGTCGGCAGCGGCGGCAACCGTCGCATCGCTGCGGCTCGCCAACACGCTGGATGAAGGTGTGGTCGTGACAATTCACTGCGACACTGGCATGCGCTATCTCTCGCTGCCAGTGTGGGATGCGCAGGCATGAGCGAGAAGCTCCGATAACAAGTGAAACTGCAATTTCAACCGTCGGGGATTGATGCCATAAGAAAGCACGGCGAGCTGGACTATCCGGATGAGTGTTGCGGAATTCTGTTTGGACGGGATTCGGCTGATACTCGCGAAGTCGTGCAGGTCGTTCCGATTGCCAATTTGCAGGTGGAGAATCGTGAACGTCGATTCTTGATAAGCCCGAAGCACTTTGTTGCGGCGGAGAGGCATGCTCGTGAAGCCGATCTTGAATTGCTCGGATTCTACCATTCGCATCCCGATCACCCGGCTATTCCCTCACAATTTGACCGCGACCACGCTTTGCCAATCTATTCCTATTTGATTGTTTCAGTGCGAGGCGGTGTTTCGGCAGAGATTCGCAGTTGGAGGCTCGCCGATCATCGCGAAAATTATGACGAAGAAATGATCATCCTGAAATGAGTATCACAATACAGATTCCAACGGTTCTGCGGCGGTTCACCGATAACCGCTCCACAATCGAACTGCGCGGCGGCACCGTCAACGACGCCCTGCGTGAGCTCGTGACCGAGTTCCCTCATCTGCAGAAACACCTGTACAATGAGGACGGAACGCTGCGGAGTTTCGTTAACATCTATCTCGGCGAAAACGACGTGCGGCATCTTGAACGCAAACATGAGACTCAACTCGAAGATGGAGCCGAACTGACGATTGTTCCGTCCATTGCAGGCGGTACGGAATTACCCGAACTCTCGCAGGCGGAGATACGCACGTACAGCCGCCACTTGATTCTGCCAGAGGTGGGTGCCACGGGGCAGAGAAAATTGAAAGCGGCATCAGTTCTGGTGATCGGAGCGGGCGGACTTGGTTCCCCGTTGCTGGCCTACCTCGCCGCGGCTGGAGTAGGGCATATTGGAATCGTAGACTCTGACGTTGTGGATGAAACCAATCTCCAAAGACAGATAATTCACGGTGTCGGCCGCATCGGCAGGCCGAAGCTGGAAAGTGCGCGTGCATTCATTCAGAATCTAAACCCACGCGTTCACGTGGACTTGTTTGATACGCTGTTGACCAGCGAGAATGCCCTGAAAATCTCGCGACCGTATGAGCTGCTGATCGATGGAACCGACAACTTCCCGACACGCTATCTGGTTAATGATACGGCGTTCCTGCTCGGCAGGCCGAATGTGTATGGCAGCATATTTCGATTTGAAGGCCAGGCCAGCGTGTTTTGCACGCAGGACGGCCCGTGCTATCGCTGCCTGTACCCTGAACCGCCCCCGCCCGGTCTCGTTCCTTCGTGTGCCGAGGGCGGTGTTCTGGGTGTTCTGCCCGGAATCGTGGGTTCAATTCAGGCGACCGAAGCCATCAAGCTCATTCTCGATATCGGTTCCTCTCTGGCGGGACGGCTACTGCGCTTTGACGCGCTGACCATGAAATTCAAGGAATACGCATTGCGGAAAGATCCAAACTGTCCGTTGTGCGGGTCGAATCCGAGCATTACCAAACTGATCGATTACCACCAGTTCTGTGGTCTCCCCTCGGCACAATCGGCGCGTCAGGTACCGGACGGGCACGACATGACAGTCAAAGAACTGCATGCGATCCTGCAAAACAGCAATGGCAACAA
>CAZVXJ010000093.1:0-10137 GCA_964631675.1 uncultured Alphaproteobacteria bacterium | reverse complement strand
TGTTCAAGCCGTTCATTATCCGTAAGCTGATTGAGCGCGAACACACAAAAACGGTGAAGTCCGCCAAGAGGTTGGTGGAACGAAAGACGGATGAAGTTTGGGCTATCCTCGAAGAAATCATCGAGGATCATCCCGTGCTACTCAACCGCGCGCCGACTCTGCACCGACTCGGTATTCAGGCGTTTCAGCCGCTGTTGATCGAAGGCAAGGCGATTCGCCTTCATCCTCTCGTCTGCTCTGCGTTCAACGCGGACTTCGACGGTGACCAGATGGCGGTACATGTTCCGCTCTCGTATGAGGCGCAAGTTGAAGCGCGCCTGCTGATGATAGCGAACCATAATATCGTGCATCCAGCCCATGGGCGTCCGATCGCTGTGCCTTCGCAAGACATGGTGCTCGGGTTGTATTTCCTGACGAAGCGGCGTGCCGGTGAACCTTTTGAATGGAAGACTTTCTCAGATACCGACGAAGTAGTCGTTGCGGTGAATGACAAGAAGATAGGCCTGCACACGCAGATCCGCGTGCGCATTCGTAACAAACTTGTCGAGACGACCGTTGGCCGTGTACTTTTCAACTTGATTTTGCCGGACGGCGTGCAGAGCTCCAGATTCTTCAATGAAATGCTGGCAAAGAAGCGCATTGAGGAGATCATATATCAGTGTATTCTGCACGTCGGCATCGGCGAGACTGCCATTTTCCTGGATCGGCTGAAAGAGCTTGGATTCAAGCGGGCAACGTTGGCTGGAATTTCATTTGGCTTGGTGGATGTGGAAATCCCGGCGGAAAAAGATAGACTGATCGATTCCGCCTATCGCAAAGTTGAAGAGGTGCAGAGTCAGTATGAAGAAGGTATCATTACTGACGGCGAACGCTATAACAAGATCATCGACATTTGGACGCACACGTCAACCGAAGTCGCGGAAGTCATGTTCTCCAAATTGCGCGACAGCCAAAAGGGATTCAATCCAATCTTCATGATGGCAGACTCGGGCGCGAGAGGTTCGAAAGAACAGATTCGACAGCTTGCCGGCATGAGAGGTCTCATGGCCAAACCGCAAAAATCGTTGACTGGTCAGAAGGGTGAGATTATTGAAAGCCCGATTACGGCAAACTTCAAAGAAGGACTGTCAGTTCTCGAGTACTTTATCTCAACCCACGGTGCGCGAAAGGGTCTGGCCGACACGGCGCTAAAAACGGCGGACGCTGGTTACTTGACGCGCCGACTGGTAGATGTTGCACAGGATGTCATTGTGCGAGAAGTTGACTGCGGAACACTGCGCGGAATATTTCTTGAAGAGGCACAGGAAGGCGAAGAAGTCACCGAGCAGTTGCATGAACGTGTGATGGGCCGTGTGATTGCTGAACCCGTATTCGACCCCGTTTCCGGCGAGAAAATTCTTGATGGGAACACGTTGGTTGGTGAAGCTGAGGCCGCTGTTATTTCTCGTGCCGGTGTTACCAAGGCAAAGATTCGCTCCGTTCTTACGTGTGAATCCGTACGCGGCATCTGCGCAATGTGCTATGGCAATAATCTCGCGACCGGACGTATGGTAGATATGGGCGAAGCTGTTGGCGTGATGGCTGCGCAATCCGTGGGAGAGCCAGGTACCCAGCTGACACTTCGCACGTTTCACATTGGTGGTGCTGCGGCTCGTGACGTCTCGGAATCGAGGCGCGTAGCCAAGAAATCAGGCCGTGTGGAGTTTGAGAATCTCGACTTCATCGAAAGGGCCGACGGAGCAAGAATTTCGATCCGCAGATCAGGTTTGCTGAAGTTGCTTGATGAGAACAATCGTCAGGTAGCTCGCTATAAGCTGCCATACGGTGCCCAGGTCTATGTGCGCGCAGGCCAGGTGGTTCAAGAGAATGAACTGCTCTTCGAGTGGGATCCGTATACGGATTCCATTCTCGCTTCGCAAGACGGTACGATTCACTATGCGGAAATTCGCGAGGATGTGACCTTCCAGTTTCAGGTTGACGAACAAACCGGAATGAAGCACAAGGTCATTATTGAATCCAAAGACCGCAAACTAAATCCGCATATCGTCATCGTCGGGACCGAAGGAGAACGCAAGGCGAATCATATCTTGCCGATTGGTTCGCACTTGCTGGTCGAGGATGGAAGCCCAATTAAGATCGGTGAGCCTCTGGCTAAGATGCCGAGAAAATCGCAGGCCATTCGTGATATCACAGGTGGTCTGCCCAGAGTGACAGAACTATTCGAGGCCCGACGCCCGAAGGATCCGGCTATTGTGTCGGAGATTGACGGTATTGTACGGTTTGGTGCCTTGAAAAGGGGCGTGCGCATGGTAACGGTGACTTCGCTTGACGGCCAGTTGGAGCGAAAGTATGCGGTCCCCTACGGCAAGCACATTCTCGTACATGACCATGATCGTGTTTCCGCGGGCGAGAAGATCACTGAAGGCTCGGTCGCACCGCATGACATCCTGGCGATTCAGGGTGCGTGGCGAGTTCAGGAGTATCTCGTAAAAGAGATTCAGGAAGTTTATCGCTCGCAGGGTGTTCGGATCAATGACAAGCACATCGAGGTCATTGTTCGCCAGATGCTGCAGAAAGTTCGGATTGAGGACCCGGGTGACACAGACTATCTCGAAGGCGATCATGTGGATGGGTTGAAGTTTATTCGCCAAAACGAGAAGATGCTCAACCGGGTGGTCATCGAGGAAGTCGCGGATACCCCGTACTTTGAGAATCTGCTTGTGGACAAATCCGATTTTAATCGCGAAAATCGAAAGGTGCGCGCAGCGGGCGGAGCAGAAGGCAAGGCCCGGCCGGCCAAACCCGCGACATCAACTCCAGTCTTGCTGGGTATAACGCAGGCCAGTCTCTCGACAGAGAGCTTCATTTCTGCAGCGAGCTTCCAGGAGACTACGAGAGTCCTCACAGATGCGGCAATTTCCAAGAAGATCGATATTCTGTCCGGGCTGAAGGAAAACGTCATCATGGGGCACCTGATTCCTGCTGGTACCGGGCTGATGCAGTATCATAATCTGCGTGTCCGGCGTCCGGTTGAGGAAGAAGAAGAGCTTGCCCGGGATTTCAAAATCTCTCTGCCTGCCCCTGCTGATGATCTGTCTGATTTGGGTGCGGATCTGTTAGGAAATGAAGATCTGGTACCCGAGAAGAGGCAAGACCAGCAAGCATAGCCTGCGCAACTATTTTAGTGTAACAAAACAAAAACAATAACTTAGCAAAGTCCTGTGACTATGTAATGGTCAATAATCGTGCTATTGACCACTATACAGCACTTGACAAAGTGGAGCATTTTCAGTATGTTTCGCGGTCTAAGCCCAAAACGGAGACTTGTTTGCCGACCGTTCAGCAGTTGATTCGCCAAAGGCGCGAATCCAAGAAATTCAAGACCGCCGCTCCTGCCCTGATGCGTTGTCCTCAACGCCGGGGGGTGTGTACACGAGTTTATACAACAACGCCCAAGAAGCCGAATTCGGCGCTTAGGAAAGTCGCACGTGTCAAACTGACCAATGGGGTCGTCGTCACAGCATACATTCCAGGTGAAGGTCACAACCTTCAGGAACACTCGATTGTGATGATCCGGGGTGGCCGTGTTAAGGATCTCCCTGGGGTTCGTTACCATATTATCCGTGGAGTTTTGGATACGGCTGGAGTCGACGGCCGCAAACAGGGTCGTTCGAAATATGGGGCCAAAAAGAAGGCTGCTCCGGTAGGAAAGGGCGCGGCTAAGGCTGCGCCGGCTAAGAAGAAATAACCGAAAACTACTCTCGAATCGATAGACGATGTCAAGACGCAAACGGGCAATTAGACGGGAAATTCTGCCGGACCCAAAATACGGTTCCGTTGATGTGACCAATTTCGTAAACTCTCTCCTCAGGCGCGGTAAGCGTTCGATTGCTGAGAACATCCTTTACGGCGCCTTGGACATCATTCGTACCAAGACCAACGAGGAACCGCTTACAGTTTTTGACAAGGGCATGCGAAATGCCGAGCCAATCGTCGAGGTAAAGAGCCGCCGCGTGGGTGGTTCAACTTATCAGGTTCCGGTTGAAGTGAAGCCGGCACGGCGCCGGGCGCTTGCAACACGATGGGTGCTTCAGTACGCCCGGCAACGCGGTGAGAAGACAATGTCCCAGAAACTCGCTGCAGAGTTGATGGCCGCCGCAAAGGGCGAAGGCGGTTCGATCAAGAAGCGGGATGATACGCACAAGATGGCAGAAGCGAACAAGGCATTCGCTCACTTCAGGTGGTAGGGTGCTTCGGATCGAATCCGGACTCCCGATGATTGAGGGGTAGGATCGTAGAGGAAAGAAGATTTGTCTGCACAGTAGGGCGGACCCGAGTGTCCGCCCGCTGTTACGATACAGAGAGCATGAGTGAAGTTCGAAAAAAGTATTTGAGTAACTGAGATTGTAAATTCCGTGACTGTTTCATCCACATCATCAAAGAAGAAATCCGGCGCGAAGGAATCCGGCGGCCATTTGGCGCTGGACATGTACCGCAACATCGGTATCATGGCGCATATCGACGCGGGCAAGACGACCACGACAGAACGCATACTGTTCTATACTGGCCGCCTGCATCGCATGGGCGAAGTTCACGAAGGCGCGGCCACGATGGACTGGATGGAGCAGGAAAAAGAGCGGGGCATCACGATTACCTCTGCGGCAACGACCTGCGAGTGGCGTGATCATCGTGTCAATATCATCGATACGCCGGGGCACGTGGATTTCACGGTTGAAGTGGAACGTTCACTGCGTGTCCTGGACGGTGCAGTGGCGCTGTTTTGTGCCGTGGGTGGAGTCGAGCCTCAATCTGAAACGGTCTGGCGTCAGGCGAATCGGTACAAGGTCCCTCGAATTTGCTTTGTCAACAAGATGGATCGTGCCGGAGCGGACTTTTTCCGTGCCGTGGATATGATCAAGTCCAGGCTTCATGCGAATCCTGTTCCGATAGCGATTCCAATGGGCGCGGGCGACATGTTCCAGGGCGTCGTTGATTTGATTGAAGACAAGGCCATCGTGTGGGTCGATGATTCACACGGATTGCATTATGAGTATTTTGATGTGCCGAAGGATATGTGGGATACGGCGCACTTCTGGCGCGAGAGACTGCTCGAATCTGTCGCCGATTACGACGACCACTTGCTCGAGAAGTTTCTCGGCGGCGAGAAGATTGAACCAGCAGAGATTCGCGCAGCCCTTCGCAAAGCGACCATTGACTTGAAGATTTTCCCAGTGCTGTGCGGTGCCTCGTTCAAGAATAAGGGCGTACAGATGCTACTGGATTCGATCATTGATTATCTGCCTTCGCCGCTCGATAAGGGTTCGGTCATGGGAATCAATCCGAAGACAGACGAGGAGGAGGAGCGCCGACCAAGTTCGGAGGAACCGTTCGCGGCGCTTGCATTCAAAATCATGACTGATCCGTATGTCGGAAAACTGACATTCATTCGTATTTACTCGGGAGTTCTCGAAGCCGGTCAGCAAGTTCTGAACATGAAAACCGGCAAGAAGGAACGCATCTCCCGGCTGCTCCATATGCATGCGAATAAGCGCGAAGATGTGACGTCTATGCGCGCCGGAGACATCGGAGCTGCGGTTGGCCTGAGTACCGTGAGGACGGGCGACACTCTCTGTTTTGAGAACAAGCAGATTATTCTCGAGCGGATGGAGTTCCCAATTCCCGTAATCGAGATCGCGATCGAGCCAAAGACGAAAGCGGATCAGGATAAGATTGCTGAAGCCATGGGAAAACTTGCCGAAGAAGATCCCACTTTCCGTGTTGGTTATAACGAAGATACCGGGCAGACAATTATTGCAGGAATGGGTGAGTTACACCTTGAGATAATTGTGGATCGTCTGTTGCGCGAGTTCAAGTGTGATGCCGTGGTGGGTCGCCCGCAAGTCTCCTATCGTGAAGGTATCCGTAAGTCGGCACAAGAGAACCACAAGTTCTCCAAGCAAACTGGCGGTCGCGGGCAGTACGCTCACATTGTCATCAACATTGAGCCTGCAGAAACGGGTTCAGGTCTGATTTTCGATAACAAAGTAGTCGGCGGTGCGATTCCGAAGGAATACATTCCTGCCGTACACAAGGGTCTCGAAGAAGCCATGAAGACGGGCGTTCTCGCCGGATATCCGCTTCTGGATATCAAAGTCACTCTGCTTGACGGCACGTACCATGAGGTTGACTCCAACGAAATGGCCTTCAAGATTTGCGCCTCAATGGCTTTGAAGGAGGCCGTGAAAAAGGCCAGTCCGGTTCTGCGTGAGCCGATCATGAAAGTGGAAGCGGTGACACCGGATTCCTACATGGGTTCGGTTGTCGGTGACATCAATTCACGTCGTGGTCGAATTCAGGAAATGCATCCACGATCGGACGGTCAAGTGGTCAATGCAATGGTGCCCCTGTCTGAGATGTTTGGCTAT
This sequence comes from uncultured Alphaproteobacteria bacterium, assembly GCA_964631675.1. Classification (GTDB taxonomy): domain Bacteria; phylum Electryoneota; class RPQS01; order RPQS01; family RPQS01; genus CAZVXJ01. Next base: position 3,712 of record CAZVXJ010000093.1, on the reverse strand, counting down.
GCAACGCAGCTGCGTTCGATGACACAAGGCAGAGCCATTTTCTCGATGCAGTTTGACCACTATTCAGACGTTCCAAATTCAATTGCCGAGAAGCTCCTCGAGAAGAAGTAGCCCTCGATTCCAAGCCCGTGCCGCTGTCAGCGGACACGGGCTATCTGTTCCAAAACTCTTATTTCAATTCCCCGGCGGTACAAGTTCGGATGGAAACGTTCAAAAAGGGATTTATCAGAATCCGGTTGAAGAGCTACGATCATAACCTGATCGATAAGTCAACCGAGAAGATCATTCAGACGGCGAAGACGACCGGCGCCTTGATCGCGGGACCGATTCCGTTGCCCACGCGCAAGTCAATCGTCACTGTGAATCGCTCGCCGCATGTTGACAAGAAGTCACGTGAGCAGTTCGAAACGCGTATTCACAAGCGTTTGATTGATATTCATAACTCCACACCGCGAACCATAGACGCACTGATCCGCATTGAATTGCCGGCGGGCGTCGACATAGAGATCAAGACATGATCGGCATGATCGGAAAAAAATTGGGCATGACGCAGGTGTTCGACGAGAAGGGCACGGCCGTACCTGTAACGGTTATCGAACTGGGTCCCAATCAGATCACAGGTATTCGCACTCCCGAGGAGCACGGATATACTGCTGTTGTCCTGGGATTTGGCCAGAAACGCGACAAGCTCGTGACGAAGCCGCAGATGGGGCACTACAAAAAGCTCAACATTACCGCACCCAAGGTGGAGCGCGAGATGCGCGATATGGAAGCCGGCGGCCGCAAGATTGGTGATGCCGTCAAGGCTGACAGTTTCCGCGTTGGAGATGTCGTGAAAGTTACTGGAACATCCAAAGGACGGGGATATTCGGGCGTTGTTAGGCGTCACAAGTTTTCCACGCCGGTGGGTACCCATGGTACGCATGAGTTCTTCAGGCACGGCGGCGCCATTGGCGCCCACACATTTCCTGGGCGTGTCTGGAAGGGTCTGCGGATGGCCGGGAGAATGGGTGTGGATACGATCACGGTAAAGAATTTGAAAGTCATTCGTGTCGATGTAGACGCGAATCTGATTATGGTGAAAGGTGCGATCCCGGGACCTAACTCGGGCCTCGTTTTCGTTCGCAAGTAAGCTCATGAAACTACCAGTTTATAAGAGGGACGGTTCGAAGTCGAATGAATCGGTGGAATTGCCCGACGCTCTGTTGAGTGCCGAGCCGAATGACCATGCGATCTGGTTGGCCGTCCGCAGCGAGCAGGCCGCGAAACGCCAGGGAACACATTCTACCAAGATCCGCAAGTATGTGCGCGGCGGCGGTAAGAAACCTTTTAAGCAAAAGGGTCGTGGTGTTGCCAGACAGGGTACAATCCGATCGCCCTTGAATCCGGGCGGCGGCACGATTTTCGGGCCGACTCCGCATAAGTACCACGTCGGTGTCTCTGATAAGGTTAAAAAGATTGCCCGGTTGTCTGCATTTTTGCATAAAGCAAAGGCGGACAAAATTCGGATCATTGAAGACTTTACCATGAGCGCACCCAAGACACGCGATCTGGTCGGCATGTTCGAGAAGTTGGGCCTTGGTCAGCAGTCTGTGTTGTTGCTGATGCCCGATTACAGCACAGCCATCTTCAAGAGTGTGCGTAATGTGCCGAAAGTCAATGCCCAGCGCGCGGAGAGTGCGTCCACCTTTGACCTAATGAATTGCAGCACGCTCCTTGTTCAGCAGAGCGCTCTGCCCAAACTAATTCAGGTGCTTGGCAATGCTGCATAAACGGTCGGTACTCAGAAAGCCGCTGCTCACGGAGAAGATTGCTGCCATCCAGGATGCCCGCAATCAGTACGCGTTCGAAGTGGACTCTCTCGCCAATAAAGTCGAGATCAAGCGCGCGGTAGAGTTAAAGTATAGTGTGAAAGTAGTCAGCGTGAATACGATGAATGTCCTCGGTAAAGTGAAGCGGCTTGGACGATTCACTGGCAAAAGACCGGACTGGAAAAAGGCCATCGTCACACTGAAGGCGGGTGACCGCATTGAACTCTCGCAAAACGTCTAAGCGCTTTAGTAATTATGCCTGTCAAACGATTTAGACCTCTTACACCTACTCAGCGATTCCGGACAACACTGGATCGTTCGCACCTGCACAAGGGCAAACCGGAGTCGACACTTGTTGAACCGCTCGCAAAGTCAGGTGGACGAAACAATCGCGGCAGAAACACGAATATCAATCGGGGTGGTGGTCATAAGCATCACTACAGGGTTGTTGATTTTCGTCGCGACAAGCTGGACATTCCGGCCAAAGTTGAACGGCTCGAATATGATCCGAATCGCACAGCAAACATCGCTCTGCTACATTACACTGATGGCGAGAAACGTTACATTCTCGCGCCTGAAGGCCTGAAACCCGGTGCAATGGTTGTCTCTTCGCGCACCGGTGCAGATGTCAAAGTGGGCAATTCACTGCCCATGAAGCTGATGCCGATGGGTACGTTTGTCCATAACATCGAAATGAAACTCGGCCGCGGCGGTCAAATCGCCCGCAGTGCCGGTGCAGCCGCCCAGCTGACAAACATTGACGGCAAGTATGCGCTGCTGAAAATGCCCTCAGGCGAAGTGCGCAAGCTTTTGGCTGCCTGCATTGCGACCGTGGGACAGGTTGGGAATGTCGAGCACGAGAAAATAACTTCAGGGAAAGCCGGCCGCACTCGCTGGCTGGGATGGAGACCGCATTCTCGTGCTGTGGCTAAGAATCCTGTCGACCACCCAATGGGTGGAGGTGAAGGCCGCAGTTCCGGTGGACGCCATCCGTGCACGCCATGGGGAAAGCCGACGAAGGGTTACAAAACGCGCAAGCCAAACAAGCAGTCGAGCAAATACATTGTTCGCCGACGTAACGTGGAGACTCGCGGGTAATTATGGCTCGTTCGCTGAAAAAGGGACCGTATATCGATTCCCGCCTCGAGGGTCGAATCCTCGAATTGAACAAGAACAACGAGAAGAAAGTGATGAAAACGTGGTCGCGGCGTTCCATGATTTCGCCGGACTTTGTCGGACACACGCTCGCCGTGCATAACGGCAAGAAGTTTCTTCCAATTTACATTACCGAGAACATGGTCGGTCATAAACTTGGCGAATTCGCTCCAACGCGTACCTTTAAGGGGCACACGGCGAAAAAAGCTGAAAAGACTGCGGCCAAGAAGTAAAACTGTATCATGGAATCACGCTGCATTGCTAGGTACGTTCGGGTAACTCCGCGGAAGTTGAGACTGGTGATTGACACCGTTCGCGGACGCAATGTGAACGACGCAATCAACACCTTAAAGTTTACGACCCGCGCCGGAGCGGTGCCGACACTGAAGGCGATTCAGTCGGCGGTTGCCAACTTGGTCAATTCGGACGCCGGCAGTGGCGTAAATCCGGATGAGTTGGTTGTCAAGACTATCTTCGTCGACGAGGGTCCGCGCATGAAGCGATTCATGCCGCGAGCCATGGGCCGTGCGACACCAATCATCAAGCGCATGAGTCACCTCACGGTTCTGGTTGCGACGCCTCCGCAAACACCGGAAGAAGTGGAAGCTGCGACTGCAGAGGGGGCGAGCGTTGCGGCAGTGCCTGCAAAGCCTGCGAAGCGGACGGCAGGAGTCAAGAAGAGCGTCGTTGGGGAAGTTGCGAAGCCGAAAGCTAAGAAGGCTGCGTCAAAGCCTGCAACGAATACA
>CAZVXJ010000092.1:0-10269 GCA_964631675.1 uncultured Alphaproteobacteria bacterium | reverse complement strand
CCTTCTTGTCCTGCATCATTGCTTCAATGCAGTATGTGCGCACGGCACCGGGGAATTTCTGACCTTCACTCTTCAGGCCGTGAATCACGGGCATGGCCATATATTCTTCGGCAAAAGTTTTGTAAACATGCAGCATGCGCTGGGTTTCTTCTTCTGCCTCCTGTGCGGTTGCGTGAGCTGTGTGTCCCTCCTGCCAGAGAAATTCCGCCGTGCGCAGAAACAGCCGAGTGCGCATCTCCCAGCGGTAGACATTCGTCCATTGGTTGTACAGCAGAGGCAAGTCACGGTAGCTTTGAATCCAGTTCTTGTAGGCAGCCCAGATCACCGTTTCAGAAGTCGGTCTGATGACATAGGCTTCTTCGAGTTTTCCTTTGGGTCGAAGACGACTCTCGCCCTCCACGCGCTCCAACCCGGAGTGGGTCACTACGGCACACTCGAGCGCAAACCCTTCGACGTGCTCGGCTTCCTTCTCAAGAAATGACTGTGGAATCAGCAACGGAAAGTATGCATTGACGTGGCCTGTATCCTTGAACATGCGATCGAGATTCTGTTGAATGGCCTCCCAGATTGCATAGCCATTGGGGCGGATCACCATGCATCCCTTGACCGGCGCATAGTCCGCCAGCTTGGCCTCACGAACAAGGTCTACATACCACTGAGAATAATCTTTCGCGCGCGGGGTAATATTCTTAGCCATGTTCTATGAAATGAATTCTGATTGTCCCATCGTAAGTCGCGACTCTGTCGCTAAATTCTACTTCTTGTCCAAATCCAACAAGATCTCAGCCAGCTCGATTGCCTCCGAGTCCAGAGGTGCAGACATCGAGTCCCGTACAGCTTGTGCGAGGCCCTGGTGTGCGCGCAAGTCTCTAAGGGCAAACATCAGCTCGCCTTTTCGCCGTAATACCAGTTTGCGGATTGCTGTAGTATCCTTTGGAGTGGTTGCCCTCAGCGCCTTCAACTCCTCCTGAACCTCACGCGACCTGTTAGCCTGTCTTTGAAGATAGCGGTCATCAAAGACCGGTTCGCGTGGTTTTGGCGGAGTCGAGACGTCTGTGGTGGTAGTATCCGCCGGGCTCACACTTCTCGCTGGCTCTCGCTTTGTGCAACCCGCGAAGATGAGTAGAAACAGACACCAAATGATAATCTTGTGTATTGAGAGCAATCGCATCAGTCTGCACTTGCCGCGATCACAGCACCGGCGGCGGCTGAAGAAACGAGCAGTCCCGCAATGTAGAAAGTTTTGTGCGAATTTTTCCATCCTGCACGATAACCATTCCTAAATCCGCTGTTGAACTCTTCTTCGGCCATGAGGTTTGGCTTGGCGGGACGGCGCGGTTCGACCGTCCACGGCAGCCAAAGCAACGGCACGTTCCCGAATCCCGCGAGAAACCAGCCGACTTTTCCGGAGTGGTGTGTTCCATCCTTTACACCTTCAAACCACCCTTGCTCGTAAAGGGACATAACCCGTGGTGGAGCCGTTCTTACATCAACGGGTTCTACAGGCTTCTGATCCTGTGCGACGGCAAACCGGCCCAGCGCAAGCAGTATCGACAGAATCGCAGATAATTTAGACATGAGACCCTCCCTGAACCAAATCTATCAGGCACGGCCCAGATAATGAATGGCCCTGCCGTGAGCGGCCATCGCCGCTTCCATGACTGCCTCGCCCATCGTCGGATGAGCGTGAATAGTTTCGTAAATGTCGGCAGATTTCGCCTTCATTCGGCGCGCAAGACAAAGTTCCGCGATCATTTCAGTCGCATCACTGCCGACAATATGCGCGCCGAGTAAAGTATCATCAGACTCATCAAAGAGCAACTTTACAAATCCATCGATATGCCCTACGGCATTGGCCTTACCCGAGGCAGAGAACGGAAACTTACCGGACTTATACGCTGTGCCACTCTCTTTGAGTTTTTCCTCGGTGTACCCCACACTGGCCACCTGCGGCTGGCAATAGGTGCATGACGGAACAATAGTGTAGTCTACAGGATGCGGCTTCAGTCCAGCTATGTGCTCCACGGCCACAATACCCTCGTGTGACGCGACGTGAGCCAATTGCGGCGCGCCGATCACATCACCGATTGCGAAGTAGCTTTCCTGGCTGGTCCGGTAAGATTCGTCCACCTTGATGAAGCCACGATCGAGCTCAATTTCAAGCGACTCAAAGCCCCAGCCTTCGGTATTTGCGCGAAACCCAATCGCCACCAGGCATACGTCACCACTGATTTCCAACATACCGGAATCATTGGTCGCCCTCATCTCCACCCGGTTTCCGCTTCGCGCTATGGCGTCAACCTTTGTAGACGTGTGAAGGGTGATTCCCATCTTCTTAAGGCTTCGCGCAAGCGTCACGCTGGATTCTGCATCTTCAATCGGTAAAATTCGCGGCAGCATCTCGATGACAGTCACACGTGTACCGAGTGCGGCGTAGAAGTAAGCAAACTCAATTCCAATGGCTCCACCACCGATGACGATCAGTTCTCCAGGTTGCTCCGGCAGCGACATCGCCTCCTTGTAGGTGATGATGCGTTCGCCATCCACTGTAACGCCGGGCAGCGAGCGATTGACACTCCCGGTCGCTATGATGACATGCGTTCCCCGAACGCGGTCTAAAATCTCGCCATTACTATTCGGCGCATTGATTTCGATAACCCCATCACTTGAAATCCGGAATCGCCCATTGAGTCTATGAATGCCGAGTTTCTTCACGAGAAACTCGACACCGGAGGAATTCTTTTGGGAAACTTCACGCGAGCGTTTGATCACACGCTCCCATTGGACACCGTGCGGAGTTACTGATATCCCAAAGTCCGCAGCATGATGCTTGATGTCTGAGTAGAATTCAGCCGTTTTCAAGAGTGCCTTTGAGGGAATACATCCCCAATTGACACAGACTCCACCCAAAGGCTGTTCATCGATCACGCATGTGGTCAAACCGAGCTGTGCAGCCCGGATTGCTGCAACATAGCCTCCCGGTCCGCCACCCAAAACTACCAGATCAAAACTTCTTGCCGTGTTCGACACTTAAATTATTGTTTATTTTGTGTATGGGTGACTGAAAGACGGTGGGTTACCGCAATCTGAAATATACAAAAGGCCTGCGACACTCGCAAGCCTCTGTTCTCCCGATGCTTGAGCATTCTACAGCCACAGCGACTCGGTAGATTATGCTATTGCGTGTGACCCGATTGAGTGCGTGGCTTGATGAGACTGTTCCTCCAACCATCGCTCTGCATCGATCGCCGCCATGCAGCCAGCGCCGGCTGCCGTCACCGCCTGCCTGTATCGATGATCATGCACATCCCCTGCGACGAAGATGCCCGGAATGTCGGTATATGAAGTGTTTGGCTGGTGCAGCAGGTAGCCGTTACCATCAGTCTTCAAAATATCCCGGACAATTTTTGTGTTGGGCTCGTGACCAATGGCAACAAAAAAGCCGTCTATCGGAACCTGGGTCTGCCCACCTGTAGCAGTATTCTCTAACCGAACGCCAGTCACTTTAATACCCGCGCCATCGTCCAACACTTCATTGACTTTAGTATTGTACAACACTTCAATCTTCGGATTGGACAGTGCCCGGTCAATCATGATCTTCGAAGCGCGAAACTCTTCGCGCCGGTGGATCAGATAGACTTTCGAAGCATGGCGGGTAAGATAGGTCGCCTCCTCCATCGCGGTGTCACCGCCTCCGACCACTGCGACTATCTTCTCGCGGAAAAAGAATCCGTCGCAGGTCGCGCAAGCAGACACCCCTTTGCCCTGCAGTTTCTGCTCTGATTCAAGGCCCAGCCATTTTGCTGACGCGCCGGAGGCAATGATGACTGCACGCGCATAGAGCGGATCGCTGCTGCCCAAGTTTACGCGAAAGGGGTGCTGGCGAACATCCACGCTGGTTACTTCATCGTCCACAAAGGTCGTACTAAATCTGGCCGCCTGGTGACGAAACAACTCCATCAATTCAGGACCCAAAATCCCGTCAGGAAAACCCGGATAGTTTTCCACGTCGCTCGTAATCATCAACTGGCCACCAGGCTGAAGACCATCCACCACGACCGGATCGAGGTTTGCCCGTCCGGCGTAGATTGCAGCAGTCAAGCCAGCAGGCCCCGATCCCACAATGACCAAATTATGCGTTTGTTGTGCCGTCATGCCGATGTTTCCATATTTATATTTTATCTTGTTTGAGTTGTTTTGAGTCGTTCAACCAGGTTATCGCCTCGACATATCCTGCAATTCCTTTGCCCTTAATCGAGTGCACACACACGTCGCGTATCATTGAACTTCTGCGAAATTCTTCCCGAAGGTCAGTGTCAGAGAGGTGAACCTCTACGGCAGGTAATGCGATGGCTGCGATGGCATCCCGTATCGCAACAGATGTGTGGGTGTAGCCGCCCGGATTAATAATAATCGCATCCGCCCAATGCCGGGCTTGCTGAACCATATCGACGATCTCGCCCTCGTGGTTCGATTGGCGTGTCATGACTTCACAGCCGAGTTCGCTTGCGGCACGCTCAACTTCTGTCACCAGGTGGCTGTACGTCGCCTTGCCGTACACATCGGGTTCACGCGTTCCCAACAGATTCAAATTTGGTCCGTTGACGACTAGCACCCGCATGCGCCTGGGGTCGTCAGGATGACTCCTGCCCTGAGCGGCCACTTCGCAAATCCACTCAGCGGTCTCTGTAATCAGTGCGCTCGGTACATTGTTCGCCACGAATGCATCACCAACTCGATTGATCAGAATCCAGTGAACGATACCGGACACAGCTTTCTTGTCTCTGCTGACTGCCTCCAACAGGTCCGCAGAACTGAGGTACGCCCGCGGTATGGGTGCTTCTGCAAGCAATTGGTCTATCTCACGAAAGTGTGCCCGCTCTAGTGCACCGGATCGCTCGGAAAGCCTCATCGCTGCACGAAGCCCGAGAAAAACTGCCTCGCCGTGGCGAAAGTGTGTGTAACCGGTCGAGGTTTCAATCGCGTGTCCTAGGGTATGCCCCAAATTCAGCAGCCTTCGTAATCCGGATTCCCTTTCATCGGCCGACACAATTTGTGCCTTGAAATCCGCAGAAAGTCTTATCGCATGATTCAGAGCATCATGACTCCACTTACGCAGATTAACTCGGTTTTGCCGCAAAAGTTCCCACAAATCACCGCCACTGAGCAGAGCGGTTTTCGCTATCTCAGCCGAGCCGGAAGTCCACTCACGTTCGGGAAGAGTCTGAAGGCACTCCAGCGGAGCCAGCACAGCCGCCGGTTGACAAAACGTACCGATCGCATTCTTTGCGAGCGGATGGTCAACTCCAGTCTTCCCTCCAATCGCGGCATCTACCATTCCGATCAAGCTTGTCGGGACGGCGAACCATTGGATGCCGCGCAAGTAAACTGAGGCCACAAATCCGGCAATGTCGGTGGAGATGCCGCCGCCCAGGCCGATGATTGCATCATTTCGCGAAAGTTTTTGCTGAACAAGTTGATCAATCAATCTTGCGGCAGTGGCCAGATTCTTGTTAGGTTCACCCGGAGGAAAAGTCAGTAGCAGCGGATATCTTCCAGTCCCTGCGAGCGATTTGCAGAGTGCATTTCCGTACAAGAGGGCAACCTGTTCATCGGCAATGACAACATACCTGCGAGCTGCATGTTCGCCACTCTCCTGGATGCACTTCGCTGCCCATTCTATTCCAGAATTGGCAATCCTGACAGGAATCTGTACACCACCACTCATCACTATCACGTTTCCGATCATGATTTCAGATGCACCGCAATTTCATCAGTAACTTCTGCCGGAGTCTTGCCAGTCATATCCACAATGATAGCCGCAGACTCATAGCGAAGTCTCCTGCGTTCAAACATTTTGGCGAGAGTGTCGCGAATCTCCGGTTCATTCGTTGCAGCCGCAAACATTGGCCGGTTCTGGAGTTTCATACAGCGACTTACGAGCGCTTCAATGGGCGTCCTCAGATAAACAAGCAATCCAGCCTCCTGAACTTGCCTGAAATTGTCGTCGTTTTCCAGTGCTCCCGCTCCGAGCGCAATGACTGCAGACGTGTGGTCCAACACATGCACGAGTGCTGCACTCTCCAATTTGCGAAAGCCGGGTTCGCCATGCTCAGAAAAAATTTGGGGAATCGATCTGTCCGCGAGTTTCTCAATCTGCTCGTCGAGATCGAAAAATTGCATGGAAAGTTTTTGTGCGAGATCTCTTCCGATGGTTGTCTTCCCCACTCCGGTCATGCCCGTAAGAAAAATCAAGCCCACGGTGATTTCGGAGTCGATGCAATGTGAGCGTGAATCTCTTCCATTGAATCTCCTCCAAATTTTTCCAGAAACGGATTCATTAGTGCCAGCATAGCCATGGCCTCGCCGACAATCGAGGCGGCCGGTACTGCACAGACATCACTTCTCTCGCGAAGCGCCGTCACGGGTTCACCTGTTTTCAAATCAACGGACTCAAGGGGTTGTCCCAGCGTCGAGAGCGGTTTCATTGCGACTCGAATCCGCAGCGGTTCTCCATTGGACATTCCGCCCTCAGTTCCGCCCGCGTTGTTTGTGGATCTCTCAACACCGCCTTCCGCAGCCGGAAACATGCGGTCATGTACGTCACTGCCAAATCGGTCAGCGACCTGTTCCGCCAATCCAAATCCCACAGCCTTCATCGCGTGAATTGACATCATAGCCTGAGCCAAAATGCCGTCCAGACGACGGTCAAAGTGAACGAAACTGCCTAATCCGACGGGTAAGCCTTGAACGACCACTTCAAACACACCACCGACGGTGTCCCCGCGTGATTTCGCTTCATCAATCACCGCCATCATTTCCTTCGCTGCGGCATCATCAAGACACCGGACCGCTGACCCATCGGCTCGAGCATTCATTTCTTCCGTCGACTCTATCGCCAATCGCTGGGGTGCAGACACGCCGCCGATCTTCGTTACATGGCTTCCGACCGTGATTCCAAACTCTCGCAGAAAATTCCTGCATATAGCCGCGAGAGCGACGCGCATAGTAGTTTCGCGCGCCGAAGACCGTTCAATGATGTTCCGAATGTCCGATTGATGGTACTTCATCGATCCCGCCCAATCGGCATGGCCGGGCCTGGGGCTCGTGAGCGGAGCCGTTCTCTCTTCAGTACTTGGTTCGTCGGCGCGCATTCTGGCTTGCCAGTTGGGCCAATCGCGATTCTCAATCATCAAAGAAATCGGAGATCCCATCGTCCGACCGTAGCGCACTCCCGTCAGGATCTTTGCACGATCCTGCTCGATCTTCATCCGATCGCCCCGGCCGTAGCCGTGCTGTCGCCTGCGCAAATCCACGGCGATGTCATCTTCGGTGACCGAAAGATTAGCAGGCATGCCTTCGATGATTCCGATCAGGCATGGTCCGTGACTCTCACCTGCGGTAAGAAACTTGATCATAAGTCGTAGAGAAGGTCCGGTAACACGTTCAAGGCATCGTACAATGGAAATTTCTTGCTTGTCCACAGATCAAATGCGGCTCCGGCCTGCGCGATGAGCATCGGAAGTCCATTCATCGTTCTGGCACCACAATCTCTCGCCCGTTCAAGAAATTCGGTCTCCCGCGGAGAGTAGATCAGGTCCATAACGGCTGCTCCATTTCGGAACTTCACTTCTTTGCTGACCGGCGATCCGGGGACATTTTTCCCACCCACAGGTGTGGCTTGAATAATTAAATCGAATTCACTCATTCTGGACTCAGCTTCATGGGAGTCGCAGAGATAAAATGGTGCGGCGGCAAATCCCTTGAGACGATTTCTGGCAGTGCTCAAATCGCGAATTGCGACAGTTATGGATTGGATGCTCTGAACAGTTGCAAGTCCAACAATTACGGCCCGCGCCGCACCACCCGCACCTATCACCAAGACCTTGTTTGGTGCGGTTTCTTTTGGAAGAAGCTGAGACAAGGCATTAATGAATCCGGTCACATCTGTATTGTCTCCGCGAATGGCATTTTCATCAAAGGTTATCGTATTCACCGCCTGAACGGTTACCGCGTAATCACTCATGGTGGTACATGCCTCAAACGCAGTCCGTTTGTAAGGGATGGTGACATTGATGCCTCGATATTCCATGGCGAGTTTGCGAAACAACTGAGGCAATAGATCCGGTGGTAAGTCCAACAACTCATACTTACCAACGAGACCGGTCTGGGAAAATGCCCACTCAAATATCCTGGGCGAAAATGAATATGAAATGTTGTGTCCCAGAAGTCCTAAGCGGAGCACGTGGTTACTCATGCAGAGTTACACAATTCGGAGCAACGCGGGCGAGTTCCTTCCAAAACTCGGGATAGGAAACAGCGGAGGACTCGGCATTTTCAAGAGTTGTTTCCCCATCTGCGCAAAGCCCGGCAATAGCCAAGCTCATGACGATTCGATGGTCACCTGCAGTTCGAATCCTCGCACCGTGCAGCCGTGTTATGCCTCTAACGCTGAAACCATCCTGCCATGATTCCACTCTGGCTCCCATCCTGCTGAGTCCTTCACTAATCAGATCGATGCGATCAGACTCCTTGAGTCGCAATTCCCCGACATCTCGAAACTCGCTCAATCCATCACAATGTGTGGCCAATACTGCAAGGGCCGGAATCTCATCAATGACGGAGGCGGAATTCTCGGAGTGGATGCGAACGGGGGGCACTCTTGAGTGCGAGACTGTAACTGTTGCCGTTGATTCGCCTCCGCACTCCGCTAATTCACTAACTTCTATCCGAGCACCTGCATTTTTCAGTATGGCCAGCTGAACATTTCGCAGCGGATTGGCTAAGATATGGGGCATGCGAATTTCAGAATCCGGGAGCATTAATGCAGCAATAGTCCAAAAAGTAGCCGTTGAAGGATCGGCAGGAATTGTTCCGCTGAGTCTGTCCGAAGTCGGGTGATTCTGCCCAGGCTGTACGGTAATCCAGCCGCTGTCGTCACGTTTTGATCCCAGTATTCGCTCCGTGTGATCACGCGTCTGACGTCTCTCGCGATAGCGCGTCTCTCCTTCTGCAGTTAGCCCTGCGAGTAATACGGCTGACTTGACTTGTGCACTTGCAACAGGAGAGTCATAAATGATTCCACGAAGCCGACGCCCTTCAATTGTCGCTGGCAGGTGGCCACTGAGTAGATTTATTTTTGCACCCATCTGCCGCAACGGTTCCGCAACGCGCTCCATGGGCCGGCGTGAAAGTGATTCGTCACCGGTAATCGTCCATTTTCCGGGGAGCCCGGCAAGCAAACCAAACATGAGCCGGGCGGTTGTTCCAGAGTTGCCGCAATCCAAGTCAGCAACGGCAGGCAGCGCGCCTTGCTCAATGGTAACAGTGTCTCCTTTCCATCGCACAACTTTTCCAAGTTGGGCTATGCACTTGAGAGACGACTCACAATCTTCTCCCGTACCAAAATTCTCCAACTGCACAGTGTCGGAACAAAGCAAGGAAAACAATGCACGTCTATGCGAGATGGATTTGTCACCTGGAAGGTCAAAATCGGAGCGAATCGGTCCATCGGCTCTTGTAACGGTTACAACACTCACGCCATTCTCGCAGTAACCCGCTGACGGTGCGTTGCAATTGGGAAACTTCTCTGTCGATTTAGCGTATACTGCATATGAAACTGTTACCTTCAGACGAGAGCGATGATCTATCGTAAATTCAGTGCTTACTTCGCCTTCACGGCTATTTTTGGCAGCTGCCTGCTCGCGTCGTGCAAAGGCGGCGCGGTCCACGGAAAACTCCCGTTCCCATTTGCTAAGGTTGTGGACAACAATCAAATCTCAACTTCAGAAAGCTCTATGTCCGCTATTCAGCTACCCACAAATCGAGTTAATGCACCCGAATTCCCGCGCGATTTTGCCTGGGTAAATACTGACCGGCCGCTGTACATCAAAGAACAACTAAAAGGCCGCGTGGTGATTCTGGATTTCTGGACTTATTGCTGCATCAACTGCATGCACATACTTCCAGATCTGGAGTTTATTGAAGAGAAGTATGCCAAGGAGCCAGTTGCTGTGATTGGTGTTCATTCCGCAAAGTTTGACAACGAAAGCGATGAACAGAATATTCGCACGGCTTGCCATCGTTACAACATAGGACACCCTGTCATCGTAGATCAAAGCCATCGCATTTGGAGTGAGTATACCGTTAACTCCTGGCCGACATTGATGGTGATCGATCCCGAGGGACGAGTGGTTGGATCACTCTCAGGAGAAGGGAATCGCGAAGTTCTCGATCAAGTTATCTCTGCCCTGCTCGCCGAGGGCAGAG
>CAZVXJ010000091.1:0-10279 GCA_964631675.1 uncultured Alphaproteobacteria bacterium | reverse complement strand
CTTGTGGCCACTGCGCCGGAATACCGCGGTCGCGACGACGATCGAGGCGGCGTCCGGCAGGGGCTTGGCGGCGGCCATCGCGACCTGCGCGCCCGCGGCGACGCCGGCGTCGACCTGCTCGAGCGCATCGGCCTGCGCGTCGTAGTGCCACAGACCCGCCGCGAGACCCGGCACCCTCAGGGCAGCGACGTAGAGCTCGGCCGGAAACAGGGCGCCAGACGACGGCGATGTAGCGCGGGTCTAATGACTCGACTCCCGTCCGATGTTCGTACTTCAGGTAGTCAATGACCACTGATTGCGGTGGGACTGCCTTCACCAGGCTGTCAAGTGATATGCTCACTTGTTGCCGATGGTCGCGAAACTCTGAACTGATCTCCGCTAACCTGGTTTCGCAGCTCTCTTTCTGCAGGGTCGCATCGGTTATCTGCTTGAGAAACACTCCATCAGTGATCGTGAAATTCTGCTGTCTGAGCTTGGCCAAAGTGTGGCGGGCAATGCGCAGCGAATCACTAAGTGCATGAGCCTCGGCGGACCTGTAGTGGATTGCAGGATGCGTTCGCTCGGACACGATACTGGTGACCAGCCCCTTCGCCGAAGCGACCGCATGGGCTATCGCAGTATTGGCGTCCTTCAGGGTAGCCCCGCCATCCAGAAGCACGGTGAGGTAGTCATCGGTAGCACTCTGCAGGTTTTGGGCATATTGCAAAGCCACGCGTTCAGGAAGCGCCGATCCATCGGTAATCAGCAGTTGAAGGAAGCCCTCAAATGCCCGGCCTGCGAGTCCCGATGCGGTCACGTGTTCTCCTCTTAAGCTGAGAAACACTCCTTAATTCTGAGAACAGCGCAGCGCTTGAGGGTGGTCTGATGGAAGGAGACTGTCCAACATTGAAAGAGCAGAGCGAAACAGCGAGTCCGCGACACTGAATCTACCTTGTGCCGCCTCCAACAAGGCATGATTCTCCATGCACCCGGCAGCCTCACGATTACGTCCCTTGTAGAGCCTGTCGTAAGCACTCTCTGCACACAGCATGAGTGAGTCCGCTTCAACAAACCGCCGGCCCTTGGCGCAGATAAGCGAGAGATCTACCAGTGTCCGGGCAACATCGGGATGGTTGTCGCCAAGAGATGTTCCGTAGATTGAGAGCGCGCTCCTCAACGTGTGCTCCGCCTCGGCATCGTGTCCCGTCTGTGAGTACAAAGTACCGAGAGCGGCGAGAGTCCGACCAATCTCCGGACTGTTGGAATAGTGCGGCAGATAGATCCGGTTCTGTATCTCGAGTGCGCGAAGATAATAGTCTTTGGCCTCGTCGTACCGTCCTTGTTCCAGAAACACCGTTCCAAGATCGCGCAGACCTGCGGCCACCGACGGATGGACTTCTCCCAATTCGCTCTGACGGATGGAGAGCGCTTCCTTGAAAAAGTGTTCGGCGAGGGAGTATCGGCCTTGATCAGAATAAAGGGTAGCCAGATTCCCCGCCACAACACTAACCGTATGATGACTTTGGCCCAGCGTCTCACGGTAGATACTCAGTGCGCGCGTGTAGCACTGTGCGGCTTGGTCAAGCCTGCCCTGCTGATAGTGCACAGAGGCCATATTGGACAGGCTCTGTGCAAGATCGGGATGCAGCGGATCCAGCGCCTGCTCTCGTATCGCGAGTGATTGCTGCCAAGCCCGTCCGGCCAGCTCGTAATCTCGTCTCGACCAATGAATGGAACCCAGAACGGAGAGCGAGTTCGCTGTGACTGAATCCATGCTGCCCAGGAGACTGTCCGCCAACTGGTAGGCAGTCTGGGCTATTTCGAGGGCAGCGTCCGCGGCCCCGACTCGCAACAGAGAATCACAGTCGGCGAGCCAGCTTTCTAAACTCGTTACAAGCGCCACCCGCTGAGTTGACGGAGTAACTGCTGAGCAAGTCGAATGAGTCAGCAACGCTGCCAGACAGATAACTACGAACGCCATTCCAATTTCTTGATTACAAAGAGACCTAACTTTGGGACTGCCATATTGAACATATGATTAGAGTGAATTTATAAAATACAAAATCGGAGTGGAAAAGTCGAGTACAATCGCTCAAAAAGTTGCGTGATAAGAGTCGGAATTTGCTTGACAGTAAAAGAAATAATCGGTAAAAATAATGTAACCATGGCCAGTTACTCTTTAGTTAAGGAAACGCGACCACAGCTGCAATTCTTCATCATTGCTCTGATCCTCTTCCGTGGATTGGGTCAGCATTCGCTAGGCTGTGAACACTGCCCGGTCACCCTCGAAAATCGCTCATCAGCACGGATCAACTGGATACCGCAGCAAGTGGAAGCATGTCAGTTGCTCTCCATTCCCGAGGTATCAATCCCTGACAGTACCCTGTGGGGAACGGGCGTAGCAGTTGATGGTCAGGGACGGGTTCTCTACTCAGGCTACTATAATCGGGCCTTCGCCATTCGCAGACTCGCGACTGACAGCCTAAGGCTCGATACGATTCCAACCTGGGCAACGCTTGAGAAAGGCTCTGCCGACAACTGGGTCCGCATTGACGAGCTGACTTGGGATCCGATTCACAATCTTTTGTGGGGTGCCTCGCGCTTAGTGCTCGGTCGGAGAGACGCCAGGACAGGCGGTCTCCCTCGCACGAGAATCTACACTATAGAAATTGACACAGCGTCCGGTCGTGCCGAGTGCACCTACCGTTTTGACGGCCTGGGCGTACCGGGCACGAACTATCCGTGCACGGGTCTCACCTTTGACCCGCATGAAGGTCTTCATGGGACTCTTTGGCAGCACATTGAAGACGGAGGCAATTCGTACAGTCCATTTCCGATTACCGCCGAACTAAATACGACTGGCCCAGGAACTCCTGTTTTTGTAGAGGCGGAATCGGGTTCACGTCTGGTCTCCGGCATCTGCGTATCGCCCGATGGCAAGCGGATGTATGTTTCCCACGGTGTGGACGGTACGATCTCGCTTCATGACAAGTGGACGGGCCTGTTGGTCGCAACACTGGGCGCAGGACCCGTGGTACCAAGGCGTGCCACACGGGGCCTCGAAGTTGACTATTCCCGAACCGGTTGTCCACGCCTCTTGTGCCACGAGGCATTATTGCGGGATGAGTACGGCCCGGTCTTTATCGTTGCTTATTCGATTACCGATCAATAATATGGAGTTTCAAGCAGCGAGATCTTCCGGCAGAGGTACCGCAACGGCCGAAACAATACTTGCTGACGAGAATATTGATCACGGCGCAATGGTGATTTAGGATGACGTTTCTATGAAGAATCTGGTCTTATTGGTTCTGATGGCGGGAGTTGCCTGGGTCGGGAGTGGAACAGTTCGTGGCCAGCCGGTGCGGCAATATGATGTCCAATCTCAGGGAATTTTCGGCGTTTCACTGGCGATCGACTGTGACGGCAACATGTACTTCACCAATAACGCGACCAAGACCTTGAATATCTGGCACAACCCACCCTCAGGCGAGATCACAACTGTGCTGACGATTGACTCTGCAAACAACCCGGTGGCGATCGACGAGATCTCATGGGATGCGAGCCGAGGTGTGCTCTGGGGCGCCTGTTGCTGGCCTTCAATTGGCAAAGGTATCGGAATTTATACGATAGAGACTTCCGGCTTGTGCGAGTTTCTATTTCATGTCTGGGATCCGGGTTGGCCGTTCGGTGGAGCTGACGGCCTGGCATTTGATCCGGACACGACTTGGCCCGGCGGATCACTTTGGCTATCCTGGGACCAGAATGATTACGCTCTTCATTACACCACGACCGGAACCTTTCTCTCGCGCATTGACCTTCCGATGGAAGGAAGCAATCCAAGTAATATCAGTGGTATTTGCTCAACTCCGCATGGGCTGTGGTGTGCTCGCTATGGAATGGACTACCACTGCATTACACTTCATTCGAAGAGTGGCGGACCACCGATTCAGGGGTACACCATCGACACATCTCCACTTTATCAGCCGGAGGGGCTTGAATGTCAGCACAATCCCTCCGGATTCCCCGATGGAACATGCCTCCTCTGGGTGAAGGACATTCGTGTTCCGCAGACTATTTCCGCTTATCGCATTCCGTCCGGGTCGTGTGAGTGTCCGACGGATAGTGCTCGCTGAGCATGGTGCAAGGGTGATCTTGGGTTCGACATGAGGCTCTTGTTTTCTACGACTGACAAGTAGAAACAACACATTAGTTCACTGTGATAGCATCTGACCGGGTCAATTTGACGCCCGGTCATTTTTTATTGTAAGAAGTGCAAACTGGCAAAACAAAGAGTAAGTAAGCCGCAGATTCGGCCCCGATCGAGCATATCCGTTCGTTATCCCGTCGTATTGATTCCAAATAAGAGGAAAAAGTCATGAAGAGAGTTTCGTGTGCTGCCAGCCTATTCATGTTGACCAGCTTACTGACTGCCATATGGCAGCCGGTTGCAGCAACAGCCCCGCCGACAGCGTTGACGATCGCGCGCGCGCCCGGCTTCGGCTCCACGGTGGATTTGCTTTGGAACGCCGGTGGTGGACCGCATACCTTTCGCGTTTACGCGAGCACAACCTACCCCGTGTCACTAATCACGCCAATCTATACGACCAGTTTGCCCGGTCAACATGTTCCCATGGGAGCAAATCCACCCTACTTTTTTGTGGTAACGGACGATGATGGAATGACCGGCGAGTCCGGTCCATCGAATACGGTAGGTTACACGCAGATAGATGGGATTGGCGGCATCGGCAGTTGCTATACTTACTTTGGCATTCCCTTCACGCTGTGGGACGGAGGCGGGCGAAGTTATGGCTTGCCTTCGACCTCTCCCTCAGATCTGTTCACCGACCAATTCCGCTGCGGCCTTCCGGGGCAGGCGGACCGGGTGGTGGATTTGCACAATGGAGAGTTTGCCTACCGGAACATTCCCTGTGCCTGGGCTGGAATCCTCGAAGTGAATAACAACTTGATTTTCGGTCATGGCATGGGTTTCGGCATTCTGAACAACAACTCTTCCCGCAGCGTTGTGGTCTGCGGTGAGGCGGACGTTTCCGGGAACTACGGAACAACCATTGTTCCTCCTGCGGGATCAGACCCGGGCACCAGTTACATTGCCTGGCGCGATCCGCGCGTTCTACAGATTAATCAACTTGAGCTCATCAATGACGGTTTCCAGGGAGGGTCTGGCTACCCGGATTCGGACCGGTTGATTTCATTGGGTCCGGTGGATGCAGGTGCAATTGCCTACTGTGTTAACGGTTCATTCACAGGAAACCTAACGCAGGTAGTCCCCGGGCAGGCATACCTGATCGAAAACGTGCATGCCGCTCCCTTCAACTACAGTTTCAACGCACTCCTCATTCCCTAATCAACCCCACTCATGAAATACATATATGCAATCTGTCTAACGATCAGCGCGCTGCTGCTGATACCCGGGATGAGTCTGGCACAGGGAGCCATTGTCGTAATCGACGGCAGCGGTGCGGAGCTCACGACCAATTGCCAGCCTTACAATGGCAGCAATGCACTGCCCGACGGCACACCCATCCGCATCTATTGGGATCAGGATGAGGACGGCGCGGAAACCACCGACCCGATGCTGCCCGTGGGTATGGGAGTCGGTGAATGGAATTTCAACCAGTTTGTCATCAACGGTGCAAGCGTACTCGGCGTTGGAGGGACCTTCTTCACGGAGACCGCTCTGCTGAGTAACGGCCGAGTGCTGGGAAACGGCGGCACTTACCAAGTGAGAGTCTTTCTGGCCATCATGCACGCGAACAATGTAGATTTCCGCTGGACGACACTTCCGCGGGTGATCAACGGCGGATACAACTTCTGGAAGCCAGATATCAATTCGGGCGACTGGGCTTGTCACGCACTGGGACTCTCCGGGGATGACTGTGGAAACATCAACATGATCGACTCGCTGCCGTTCTTTGACACCGGCAACACCGGCGGCTACACGGACAATTTCAACGCGCTGGGAAACACATCGCCGGATGTGATCTATTCGTTTGTGCCGCAGGATTCGGGGGTGTATTTGATTTCGCTGTGCGGATTGGACTTCACTCCAATTCTGGAAGTACGAGCAGGTGGTACTTGCCCGGGCAATAGGACGATTAAGGAACGGTATATGGAGTCGTGCGACAACGATACGCTTCACGACTCGGCACCACCTTCGTTTATGATTCATATGTCAGGCGGGACAGAGTATTTCGTCATCGTTGATGGCAGCGGTTACTCCTTTGGCGACTATTCGTTGGAGATTTCGCGAAATCCAGAACCCTCGGGCGACAACTGTTCGTCCGTAATTGAAATTGACTCATTGCCTTACTTTTCAACATGGACAACGACAGGTGCGGTTGACGATTACCACTGCAATGGAAATTCCGGATCCGATGTAATCTACTCGATGGTTCCAAGTGAGAGTGGCCTCTATGCAGTCACCCTCTGCGGACCTACAAACGACATGCGCATTGAAGTAAGAACCGGTGGGGGATGCCCCGGAGCAGCGCAGTTGGCCTGTGAAAATGTCGGATGTTACACCAATGGCGATTCGATTCCGCCGGCTCAGACCCATCTTGAAGTAAACTTGATAGCGGGAGTGCCGTATTTTCTCGCCATAGATGCAGAGGACACCCAGTCAAATGGCGAATACGAGATTCAGATCTTCAAAGCTGATTCAAGTGGATGTGAAGGATGTCCACCCAATCAGAGCTTTTTTGAATCGCCAACATTCACTGGACTTCCTGGTTGGTCCTTCTCCAGCGGGACGTACAGCGATCAGCCTACTGGCACACCAACTCTCTATCTTAATCCTAACCCGGGCGCGGTAGTTGGCCACCATTCTGTTGTGACATGTCCGGGATACGATCCAATACTCGGAACAATATTGCGTCCAACTCATGAAGGCAGCTATGCAATTCGATTGGGCAACCCTACGCAAGGCCCGTCAGCGGAGAGGATTCAGAAGAGCTTTGTCGTGAATCCAAACAACGCCATGCTTCACTTCTCTTATACTGTAGTATTCCAGGAAGCGCACGGGAACTCGGCGTTCAGCCCATTCTTTGAATATCGTGTCTACTCGTCAGGGTCATGTGGTACAATTCAACAATTGCGTAAAGTTGCGGACGGAAATGACCCGTATTTCAACCAATGGTACTTCACGAATCTTGGCACTATCTTGTTTCGCCGATGGGAATGTGTTGTGATCGACTTGAGTAGCTGTATGGGAGAAACGGTTACACTGGAATTTACAACAGCGCATTGTGCTTACGAATGGCACTTCGGGTACGCATATATTGATGGCGACTGCGATTGCGGAAATGGCCGGTGCTGCTATTGCGATTCACTGGTTGGTATTAACCCGAAGTGCGAAATGACCACCCGTTCGTTGTGCGAAAGCGCACGTCACGGAACATGGAACAGCTCAAGCACTTGTGCAGCCCCATGCTCACTTGTAGTTCCTCCTCCCGTCAATGATCGTTGCCCGGGGATCACAATCCCCGGTTGCACAAACACCTACACAGGAAAAACCTGCTGCGCCAATCCGGATTATGTGAATTTCGCAGAAGATCCGTCTATTCGTTCGCGAGATGTGGTATACAACGTGACTTTCCCGGATTCCTGCCTGGAGGTCACCGTCTCATTGTGCGGCTCAAATTTTGATACAGGGCTTGAGATTCGCGAAACTTGTTCCGGTGGCAACATGGTGCCGGGAGGAGGAGACGATGATGCCTGCGGGCCGGGTTCAGGTAGCCAGGTGACTTTTTACCCTGCACCCGGAGCGACCTATTACATCATCGTCCACAGTTTCACGAATTTCGAGCACAACAGCTGCGGCGATTACATTCTCAATGTCACATGCAGAAGTACACTTCAGCTTAGCGTTCAGCCGGTGACTTTCAGTTGCACCAACGGCTTGATAAGTCCGACGAGTTTCAATCTCAATGTCACAGTGACAAACACGTCGGGATTGCCCTGCGCGGCGGGATTGGAGATGATAGGATACACGACTAATACTAACGTAATCCCCGTCCGTGACGAAATATCCGGCCCCGGTGGGACCGCGCAGGTATGGCCGATCGGCGTGAATCTGGGAACGATTGGACCGAATGGAGGGACTTCAAGCTGGAGTTTTCCGGTGCAATTGCTGAACGTGATTCCGACAGGAGGCACAATCACAGTCGGGTTCAAGGTTGACGGAAACTGCTGCCCGCCGGATTCAATCTTCTACACTTTCGTTATTCCTGAGTGTGAATGCCCCTTTGTGAACGAGGAAGTACGCCACAATGCCGAGACGTTGAACAACACTTGCGAGTGGGTCGAGGCACCAGTCATGTGCGAACCGTATTGCGGTGATATCATCTCCGCCGGGGATGTGGATTGGTACTTTCTTCCGATTGGTAATCCATATCCGAATCAATGTGTGGAGATTCGCGTCAACGTCTATGGAAACGACACACCCGGAAAATTTCCGTTTGCGAAGGGGCTGGACCCCAAAGTGTCTATCCATCACTCCGGTCCGGGTGGAGTTTATGGCAGAACCTGTACATCGCTGCTCGCTACGGACAACGATACCGGCACAGGCCGGGACAGCCGGGTGGCACCTTGCGTACGCCCGAACAGCGAGTACTACATCAAAGTCGAAGGCGTCAACGGATCCACCGGCCCATACATTTTGGACATCGAGTGCCTCTGCTGCGAATGCTCACCCGTGTGCGACGATACCTGCGACAACTGGCTGACGGACTTGAAATGCTGGTGGCCGATGGACGAGGTGAATTTCAATGCGGGCACATCCGATGAAATTGTCAACGATCCGAACAATGCCGTGGATGGAACCTGGGTTGGCTCGCCGCAGCCGATTCCGGGGCAGAAGAACTGGTGCCTGAACTTCAACGGTGCGAGCGCCGTGCACTCCCCACACAGCACGTTGAACAGTGTTAACGGCATTCGCTCCTTCACGCTCGATGCCTGGGTGTGGTTGGGGGTCAGCGATGGCGTAAACCGGACCATCGCGGGCAAGGAGCGGCGCTACACAGCAGACCAGGCCGGCTTCCAGTTGTATGCCTGGAATGG
Organism: uncultured Alphaproteobacteria bacterium; assembly: GCA_964631675.1. Taxonomy (GTDB): domain Bacteria; phylum Electryoneota; class RPQS01; order RPQS01; family RPQS01; genus CAZVXJ01. Next base: position 1,222 of record CAZVXJ010000091.1, on the reverse strand, counting down.
AAGTTTCGCCGCACGCGTGGGAGGTCCGACGGGCAGCGGCTATCAGGAACTTATCATAGGATCCCCTCTGGTCTCGCTGAATCAATGGCACTGCGTGACCATGACTTTCCAGAACAATCCGAGCGGAAACGACATACTGACGCTTTATGTGGATGCTAACACTCCCGTCACAGGCACGATTCAGCTCGGCAACATCAATACAACCTCCTACTTTGGAATTGGAGAGACGGAGCACCCCGATTTGGAGCCATTCATCGGCCGAATTGATGAAGTTGAACTCTGGTCACGCGTCCTCAGCCAATCCGAGATCACAAAAGTTTGCAGAGGTAAATGCAAGGAGCTCTGCCACATCGCCAACACATCCCCGTTCGGACTGAATCTGCCCTATCAGACTTACACGCTGAAGCTGTGCAACTTCGGAGTTAATCCGGCCCAGTACCAGTGGAGTGTGATGGGTGTGACTCCGTACTCACCCGGTTGTGACTATATGCCGCCCACGAATATCACTCCTGTGGGAACGCAAGGCACGTTTACTCTGCCAGACATCAGCGGAAACAACTGTCGGTATTTCTCGGCTGCAAACGGGATTCGTGCCTACTACCCGGCGGGAATGCCATACGGGAGCTGTGCCTGTTTCCAAGTGATTGTCACGAATCTGAATACCGGCCAGGAATTCTGCTGCGATGCACAACTCTGCAGAAATCCGTGGGTCTGGCGATGGAACGGCGGCGTGGAGCCGGGCTTCCTGAAAGTCCCGGTTGGACGGGACACGATGTACACTTTCACGGTGATTAACGAAGCAGACAGCACCGGAGTGCTTTCGTACACGCTGGAGGAGGAATCTCCCAATCCGGATGTGCCCGCGGTAAGAATCAATGGCAACGATCCGGGGGTCTCTGATTCAGGTGTGGTGTTCGTTCCGCTTGGCGATTCTACTCAGATACAAGTTGCACTGCAATTTGTGGATGGCCAGCCGATTGCGCAGCACTCCTTGCGGATGAAGACGGACAAAGAGCTACTCAAGATCGGACTTGAGAGTCTCGACGAACTCGCGGCACCTCCTGAACCAACCAACGTGGTGATTCATCGCGGCACGATTGGCGAGTGGCGGCTGTCTTGGGAACTGATACCGGAGGCATTAATCTACAAAGTCTACTCGGCTGACAGCCCTGCTGCCCCCGAGGAAACCTGGACTCTTGATGGTATCACGTCCAGCAATTCA
>CAZVXJ010000090.1:0-10357 GCA_964631675.1 uncultured Alphaproteobacteria bacterium | reverse complement strand
TATCACGTACTTCAAAGGCTGGTCGGGCAAACTTGGCTACTTCACAGATCAGCGACGGAGGAGCATAGTTTCAGACATCGCTCCTTCCGCAGGTCACAAGGGCTACCTTGAGTATACCCGTGCCAACCAGCAGTTCTTCACGGATCTTGAAATCGGTGGCAATGCGCTCGGCTTGCAGGAAATTTATGCACCGTACAACTACGATCTGATTGAGGGAGGCGTCGAAAAGTATTTTCCATTACCGGGTTGGGAGCACACAGTTGAAATCCGGGCACGCGGGGGCTATATTAGTGAGAAGGTAGATCCATTTTTCTATATTTACGCCGGTGGTCTACCGGGTATGCGAGGCTACTCATTCTACAGTTTGGGTGGCGAGCGCACTGCAGTTGCGACCGGCACCTACCGACTTCCTCTCGTGAAGGATGCTGGCTGGAACCTCTGGCCCCTGTCGGTGAATCGAATCTACGGAACAGTTTTCGCCGATGTCGGGAATGCATGGAATGGTGATTTCGAGTCTGCCGACCTCAAGAAAGATATTGGTGCGGGATTACGCATGCAAATGCACTCGTTCTATTCCTATCCTACATCGGTATCACTGGATCTTGCGTACGGATTCGACGAATTCACGCTTGTCGAAGATGACCAACGAACAGACTATGGTAAAGAGCTTCGATACTACTTGACGGTTCTGTTTGATTTTTACAGTCCGTTCGTTGAACACCCGGGCTGTGATCACTGAGCGATTGAATCAAAATTACATAAATTGAAGGAGGCGGAATGAATCGCAAAAGCTACTTGGGCATTCTGATTGCCATGTTCCTGTGTTTGCTTGGAACAGCATCAGATTCGCCTGCCGCGGATTGGAATTACTCGCCCTATAAACCGCAGATGAGTGAACGTGCGGAGCAGTCTGAACAGGCTCCAGTGGACGAGACGGCGACAATGACGGGTACAACCAAGAAGAACATCGGTAAAGGTGTGCTGTTCTCCCTGATTATCCCCGGAACCGGGCAACTTTACTCAGGTTCATGGCTTCGTGCCCTCCCTTGGCTTGCAATCGAAGGGGTAGGCTGGGCGATGTTCGCGAAGTATCACGGTGACGGTCAGGACAAAACCGATCAGTTTGAAAAGTTCGCTGGCGCGAAGAATTCGCCGAACAATTTTGTTTACGATGCCTATATCCTGCGTGAGTACCAGGTTGCCGCAAGTGACGCGTTTAATACGGTTCCCTACGCAAACGGACTTAGTGCATGGCGTGAGGAACCATGGGATGTGAGGGAACCCTACTTGCCACCGCCGTTTACCCATGACATCAACACCGGTGACATTCAGCAGTACTTCGAAATGATTGGAAAGTACTACTCCCAGTTCGGCTTTGGCTGGCGAGATACTTATCCTTCAACAGCTAATCTGAATGACCAAAACGCCGGTGCAATTTGGACGGATCCTTCACAGGGATTTATGGACGATGAAGCAACGGTAGAGTTTGACGGCCAGTCCCCGCTGTTCTTCCAGTATCGCGACATGAGAGGCGAAGCCAATGACCTATTGGACAAAGGTAACGTCGCAATGGAAATCGTGTTGGTCAATCACGTACTTAGTGCGTTAGATGCCGCTTTCGCCGTAAGAAAATACAATCGCAGTCTCGAGGGCACAATGCTCGGCCAGATGGGCTTGAACTATAGTGCTCGGTATCAGGATGGCGACGTGTACAGAGGCTTGGCTGCATCAATCCCGCTCGGAAACTAGATCACGAGGCTACTCTGCGACACTCTTTAGCCACCCGCTTCATACTCACGGCAATTGTCGTGAGTATGATACCCTTGTGCACTTTAGCAAAGGGCCAGGGCCAGACTGCCTTCCTGCAATCTCTGGTGCTGCCCGGCTGGGGTCAATACAGCCTCGGTCAAAAAAATGCCGCGATCGCTTTTTTTGGAGCCGAGGCCGCAATGATAGGTGGCATGCTGGCGATGAACGAGTATGGTTCCAGCGCGCGCGATGACTACATTGCAATGGCGCACGCTGAGGCCGGCGTTGAGGGTGATCACGAGCACGACTTTTATGTCGATGTTGGCAACTGGCTAAACACCGATCAGTTCAACGAGCAGCGTTTGCGTAATCGGGAGTTTGATGCTCTCTACAGATTGTCGAGCCAGCGTTGGGAGTGGAAATCGGACGACCGTCGCGGCGAATTCAAGAAACTTCGCATTCGTTCTGATCGCGCATTCAATAACATACTTTATCTTGTCGGAGGGCTGGTGCTAAACCATGTAGTTGCTGGCATTCATGCGGGCCGCTCGGCAGCGCTGCGGAACTCGGAATCCGCGCCCTTGTCGCAATGGGATGTCAAAGTGAAACCGCTGCGCGCTGAGAAAGGCGCAAAGATGAGTTTCACCTATCGCTTCTAAGGCCTATGGCCAGAGTTCTGGTAACTGGTGCGTCCGGCTTCGTTGGTTCCCACATCGCGCGGCGACTGCTCGTTTCACATGAAGTGTCGGGTACAATTTGGCAGGCAGTTCGCGAGCCGGTTTCCCGCTGCTTTCGAATTGACTTGACAAATCGAGACTCGGTAGTTGATTTACTCAATTCAATACGGCCGGAGATTGTTATTCATTGTGCCGCGATGTCCCGGGTCATTGTCTGCCAGGAAATGCCCGCTCTTGCGCAGGCAGTCAATTTCGAATCCACTTCAGTTCTCTCTGAGTGGTGCGCAAGCAACGCCTCATGGATGATTTATTTTTCAAGTGATCAAGTCTATTCAGGTGAAACAGGTCGTTACACAGAATCGGACACCCCTTCGCCGTTAAACGTTTACGGGCAAACTAAGCTCGAAGCGGAGAATCAGGTTCTGGAGTCGAGTTCTTGTAACGTCGTGGTGCGGAGCAACTCAGTTGCAGGCGAATCAATTGGATGGGGTGAGAGCTTTACAGAGTGGGTCGCAGCCGGTATCCATCAGAATAGATCGCTCAATCTTTTTGATGATCAGTTCCGTTCACCGATTCATATAGATAACTTGGTGGACTTGATGGCTCGGTTATGCGCGAGCGATTTTGCAGGTGTGATCAATGTGGGAGGGCCAGAACGCCTGAGTCGATACGAGACCGCTTGTATCGTGGCAGGATCCTCGTCTGTCGCGATGAAACTTTTCAAACGCTCGAGCTACAAAGAACATCCGCACGCCGCAATCATGCCGGCCGATACGAGCTACAGCCTCCATCGAGTACTCGATGTCATGCCTGAACTCGCCGAGCGCACGCTTGCTGATGCGATGAGAAAATCGGTCGCCAGCCATTCTGTGTAATGCAGGTCCAAGCTATCGGAGCTCGATATCTGGTGCGTCTGGATCGTGGAGAAAGCTATCCCGACTCACTTGTGGAGCTTGCACGGCAGCTCGAGTGGAAGTCTGGATCCATTTCCGCAATCGGAGGAGTCGAGAGCGTGGAGCTTGCCTACTATGATCTTGCAGAAAGACTCTATCTGTCGATACCTGTCTCTGGGATGGTTGAACTGGTAAGTATGACCGGCAATCTGAGTACCTTGGATGAATCTCCACTATGGCACTGTCATGCCGTGGTCGGAAACCGGGATGGATCCCTCCGCGGCGGTCATCTCAGTAGGTTTATCGTTGCGCTGACTGTCGAGTGCTGGATTGAGGCAGGACTCGATGTCGCAAAAAGGGAATTGGATGATGATCTGGGACTGAACTTGCTGTCACTCAAATGAACCATATGTTCCTTATAGTACCTTGAGCGAGGAATTTGAAGGCCGCAAGCACTTTGTAGCTGTGGCAGGCAATATCGGGGTAGGGAAGACCACTCTAAGCCAGGCACTTGCTTCGCGTCTTGGGTGGAGATGTTATCTCGAACCGGTTATCGAGAACCCGTACCTGGATGACTTCTACGCTGAGATGAGCAGATGGGCATTCCATCTTCAGGTATATTTTCTCAGCAAACGCTTCGAAAGTCAACGGCAGATTGAAGTCGGAGATCGTTCGTGCGTTCAGGATCGGACGATTTACGAAGATGTCGAAGTATTCGCTCGCACTCTATTCAGGCGGGGCCACTTGATTGGACGGGACTGGGAGAACTACCGCGAGCTGTTCGCAACGATGACAGAGTTTCTCAGACCCCCGGATCTCATTATCTACTTACGGTGCGATGTTGAGACGTTGCTTGCCCGAATTGCATCACGCGGAAGACCCTCTGAGATGACCATTCAGCGCGAGTACTTGGAGGAGTTAAACGATGCTTACGAAAATTGGATGCATCGTGCAAGATCGCAATTTCGCGTAGCAGTGATTGAGACGGGAAAGGGCAGTGAACTCAATGCAGAGAAAGTGCTCGAAGAGAGCTTATCCGTGTTAAGACTCAAGTTGCAACTAGAGTTACCATTAGGTGAGACCAGATGAAGATTCCTGATCCGTTGAATTTCCTTGCCGACCCGTGGAAGCCCCGGATACTATACAGTTTCGCATTCATTGCTACTGCAGCCACGGCGGTGTGCTGCATTCGTTCCGGCGGCGAATTCGGTCTGCCGTTTGCTCTTGGAGTGGTTGCCGCCGTCGCGTTTGAGTTTGCCGCCATAGACTTGATCCTGACAGGAACGAATCTCGTACGCCCAAGAGTACTGCTTGGGATAAGTGCTGTGCTCTTCTTCACAGGTCTGTGGATAGCAGAGGCCTCGATCTCCCAATGGATACTCACGGCCGTTGCAGCGGCTTTGTTATTGTTTCATTTGACAAAAGATTCGGCCACGCGAGATAGTAGCGCATTCTTGTTGCCGATTGTTCTGGCTGCGCCACTCGTCTCTTTAGCAGCGTGTGCTGGAACGCCACGCGCCGGCGGATTTCCTGCCTGTTATGTCTTCATGCTTTCGCTAATCGCGGTGGTAACCCGATCCATGGAGGCCCAGTCTATCAAGTTGGATTCTGGCGAAATAGAGTCTAGCTTTTACCAGAGATTTGGTAAACGGCTGACGGCACTTTCCACGGTATTTTTTATGTTCGGAGTCGTTTCGCTCTGGCCGTGGCTTGGCAAGATGTATGGTTTTGCATATTTCTGGATCCTGATAACAGGCGTTTTGTTTCCCGTCATGTACTTCTGGGGCCGTCTTCGTCAGCCGCGGGGAGACAACCCTCAGGTGGCTCTGCTAAGATTCAATCGGATCTTGCCGTACAGTGCCATAGTGTTGTTCGTCGCGATTGCCATTGGCTGAGTGGTGATCCAGCGGCGGCTGACTCTGGTATCTGCGAGCCCGCGTCGACGTGAATTGTTAGCTCGCCTTGGAATACCGTTTGATGTAGCTCCGTCACATGCTCACGAGATCTGGTACGGGGGTTCAACCGAGTTTATTGCAGAACAAAATGCCACTAGGAAAGTCGAGCGGTCTACTCAATGGGGAGACCGCTCTCGCGTCTTCATAGGGGCCGACACTATTGTTGAGAGCGAGTTTGGACCGATCGGAAAACCGTATGGTCCGGAGTCTGCGCGAAGAATGTTGGAGTTAATCTCGGGGAAAAGACACCGTGTTGTTACCGGAGTCTGCATGGCCGGATATCATGGCAATAGCACCAATCATCCAATTGTGTCGACTAGTTCATCACTCACTGTAGTCAGATTTCGACCACTCAGTGCGCGCGACATTAGCTCGTACGTCCGGGGCGGTGAGTGGCGCGGATGTGCCGGCGCCTATGCTATTCAGGGCGCGGCAGGGGAATTCGTGCATTCCTGGGAGGGCGACTACGACAATGTAGTGGGGCTGCCTCTCAAACTTGTCAAGTCCATTATGACAACCTACTTTGGACAAATCGAGTTTCACTGACGATCTCAGGCGCGCACGGGAATTCCAGAAATTCACTGTCGCCGATATTGCAGCTCAAACTTGCATTCAGGTCGAGTACGTTTATGCAATCGAGCAGGGTGAATGGGAAAGTGTGCCTCCGGCTTACTTGCGCGGCTACATAGCACTGATTGCTCGAACAGCAGGTATGAATGTGGAGAAAGTCCTGCTTGAATTCGACAGACTGATCGGAGTTCAGGTTCTTGACACGAACGGAGCGCACATCTCGTATGACCGACCGCTTTTGGACCAGCCATTGCGTGTTGGCGATACGCGAGCAAAAATCCGCATTGGCTGGTTCCACGAGTTAAGCAAGCGCCGGGGGCTTGCCTATGTCGTCATGGTGCTGTTAAGTGCTGCACTCTTGTTTGGCCTGATTCGAGCTCGTCAATCGTCCCCCACTCAATCCGCCTTAGAGTTGCCCCGCGAGGCTTTGACAGAGACTCGAGTGCTGACTTTGGCAGCACCCTACACGGTCATTGAAGTCATCCCGGAGAAAGGGGCGGACTTTTCGTCCAACTCCGCCAAGAAAACCGCACTTTTTCAGGGGACCGGTAAGGGAACTGGATGGATTGTCACAGAATCATCTGAACAGTTACGTTTCACCTATAACTATTTCGATACTGTACAGTTTAATTATGCATCGGACTTTCAAGTTAACTCCTTTCCTCTTGGAACTTTAGGGAGAATACTCGGCTCTCGAACGGTGACTTCCGCTGACACCATATCTGCAGACACTGCAATTTTCATTGTGAGTGCGAAAACTTTGCACGACTGAGCAGCAGTGCTTCTGTCCTGTGTAACTAGAAGCTAAGTTGACATACTATTCAATTGTAGGTATATTGTGAACTTTCTCACTTGACCCAGAAGCCGGATTTTCCGGCTGTTCGAATTTTGCCTGCAAAATGCTCTACCTGACCGTCGCGTTCGCCGCTCTGATTATCCTCGGAGCAATTGAGTACCTCGCCCACCAGCGACGCGCACTTTCTATTCCCATTCGGATTCATGTAAATGGCACTCGTGGTAAGTCTTCGGTGACACGCCTGATCGCGGCTGGGCTAAGGGCAGGTGGCATCACGACAATGGCAAAGACGACGGGCACGCTTCCGCGAATCATTGACGAACACGGCTTGGAAGTACCAATTATTCGTCCTGCGGGCGCAAACATTATCGAGCAAGTCAAGATCTTTCGCTACTTTGCGAAGCGAAAACCGCGCGCGATTGTGATCGAGTGTATGGCCGTCAATCCGGAATACCAGTGGATTTGCGAACACAATTTTGTGCATGCGACGGTTGGAGTGATTACCAACAGCCGTTTGGATCATATTCTCGAGATGGGGCCGAGTATCGAGAACATTACGCGTTCCCTCTGCAACACGCTTCCGCCCAATGGCATCGCCTTCACCAGTGAGGAAAAGATGTTCTGGCTGATGCGACGCGAGGCCCGAAAGAGCAATACCAAGTTGTTTCGTGCCGACCCTTCCACAGTGAGCTTCCTGGAGTTAGGTCGCTTCGATCATATCGAGCACGCGGACAACGTGGCATTGGCGCTCGCGGTCTGTGAACATCACAATGTGCCGCGTCACATTGCCCTAGAAGGTATGATACGCAGCCACCCCGACGCGGGTGCGCTTCGGATATATGAAGTTCAGGAGGACGGCAAGACGGTTCAGTTTGTACACGCACTTGCGGCCAATGATCCGGAGTCCACTCTTGCCATCTGGCGCAAAATGAAATCGCTCACGACCGATCTTGGGAACGTGTTCGTACTCTTGAACACCCGCGCCGATCGTTACGATCGCACGTGTCAACTCTTGGAAATGCTGCAAGAAGGAATGCCCGGAGAATTCGACTACCTCTTCCTCATGGGCGAGGTAACTGAGCGGGTATATAACAGCCTCCCGCGTTACAATATTCCTCAATCCAAGGCTGTGAAATTCGGAATCATCCCTCCCGAGCGAACTTATCACGAAGTATTCGAAAGAGTGCAGGACATTGGTACCGTGTTCGCCATCGGAAATGTTGGAAAGGGCGGGCTTGATATTGCCAAGTACTTTGCTGCTCAAAAGTGGTCGCGCTCAGTTGCACAGTCAGAGACTCAAACGGGCGCAGCGTAACTGGAGATTACACCGTCACTGGTTTGGTGTACAAAGTAACTCAGAAGCCTCTGCCCCTGAATCAATTCTGAATTCTTGAACAGCATCTTCCGTAAACTACAAATTGTAATATGATAGAATTGACGATTGGATTAGGTGTGTTGTGCAGCCTCATGTTTCATGAGGTCTTAGGTGCGGCGGCCGGCGGGATTGTTGTGCCTGGATACATTGCGCTCTACCTGCACGATCCTTCGCGAATAGTCGGCACACTTATCGTAGCATTTCTTGCCTATCTTGGGATTCGACTGGTATCGAGGTTCATGTTTGTCTATGGGCGGCGAAGACTCGTGATCGCTGTATTGCTCGGTTTTATGTTCGGATATTTGAGCCGTCAGGTATTTGAATACGAGAACCTTCCGAATGACTTGAGTTTGGAAGCGGTTGGCTACATTATTCCCGGTCTCGTTGCGAATTGGTTTGAGCGTCAAGGGATTGTGAAGACGGTGAGTACGATGATGATAGCGGCCCCGCTGGTGCGCATCCTCGTCATCGTGATCAGCGGAGGCAGGATCGTACATGGCTTATAGGCCGTCGCTCAGGTCCAATTGGACACTTGTCCTGCTTGCTGTTATCTATTTTGGATTGTATTCGTGGTGCGAGAATAGACGAACCATGAAGCGGACAGACTACTTTGAGGAGAAACAGCGTGCTGCCGAACTCACAAATCGTGCGTTGCTCTTGTTTAGAGAAGCCACGGCAGATAAGTCAGCCGACTCGAGTGTCTATGGCGATGAACGACTCGATGCATTGATCGGTCAGCAGTTTACGTCCATCACAACCGACTTTGGTATCTTTGAGACCAAACTGCTCGGGGCAAATCCTAATTTTGCGGGCATCGCCGTTCAACTGTTAAAAGATGCCGGCGTCCGCAAGGGCGATATGGTTGCCATCGGTATGACAGGATCGCATCCAGGAGTTAATACTGCAGTACTTTGTGCATGTGAAGTGCTCGGAGCAACGCCAGTCACGATTGCCTCCGTCGGGGCATCGTGGTGGGGTGCCAATGACCCAGATTTTACATGGGTTGATATGGAGAAATTGCTGAATGACCGCAAGATTGTAAATTCCAAACCGATCGCTGCTTCTATGGGAGGCGTCGACGATCGTGCCACAGGCTTGTCGACGCAGGGCCAAGATGCGATTAGACTTGCAATCACCCGGACGGGTCTGCCGATCATTTTTGAACAATCGTTGCCTGCTTCGATCAGTGCGCGAATGAGATATTTTGAGCAGGCGGCTCAGGGCAAAAAATATCGCGCATATATCAATATTGGCGGTGGAATTGCCAGTCTCGGTCATTCAGAGAATGCAGAGCTTGTTCCGAATGGCTTGTCAAAAAGCCTGCCGCGAAAGAACTACCCAAGTCTCGGCCTGATTCACCGGTTCGATCATGCTGGAACCTCGGTGATTAATTTTCATGATATAGAATTGCTCGGCCGGCAGTATGGGCTTGGCCCCGCAAAAGTACCGCTCCCGGAAGTTGGGCGCGGTGAAATTTTTGAAACTGAGCGTTACCATCTGGGAGTTGCATCCCTGGCAGCGACAATTGCATTGATCATACTTATCGTGCTGGTTCGCCTTGACGCGAAACTCTTCAGGTTGCGCGATGCAGGCGTGGATCCCGATACCCTCATGTAAACCGTGACGCTGATGCGCCACATGACCGTGAAATGGATGAATCGCATCATGAGAAAACTAATACTGATGGCCTTTGCCCTTTCTTCAAGTGTTTGGGCAGCGCCGGAATCACCGAGCGAGAACTTTAAGCCTGTAGCTCCTTCGTTGTTCTCAAGGAAGGCTGAGATTGTTGTTTCAGGTAAACACCGCGAGTATTATGTCTTGGAACCCGGCGCCACTATTGAGTTCGCAGTCCAGGGACCCGGCAGACTCAAACTGCTTTCGAGGGCGGTGCTCACGAACGGAAAGTCGGATCTAAAATATGAGTATCGTGTTGAACGGTTGGACGGCCCAAAGTTGGCACATGTTGAGCACTCCACTCGAGTATCAGACAAAGCGGTGTTTGCAGGCGAGATCGCCGGTGCTATCACAGAAAGTCGCACCAAAATCCTGGAAGTCCCACGTGGAGAACAGAAATTTGTGATTTCACTGCCGAAGGGTGCGACAGGCGATTTGTTTTTTAGGATTTCGCTCGACGCCAATGAGTTCACCGGAGCGACTCCCGTTGTGGCGATGACTCCCGTTGACTTCACGCATGAAGTGATGATCGTCACCAAGGAAGAGGCGGTGAGCTACTATCGGATTGGCGGGGGCGACCGGCTTTCACTTTCAATTATTGGACCGGCAACCCTCAAGGTGCTCGCCAGGTTGGAGTATGATTCTTCAATGACGGGCGAGCAAAAGTG
>CAZVXJ010000089.1:0-10357 GCA_964631675.1 uncultured Alphaproteobacteria bacterium | reverse complement strand
AGCTGCCCATCAGCAAAGAGGTTATCGAGCTCGCAGCTCTCCGGACTGTTGGGATTCTCGTAGGAGCAGTCTGCCTGATCGATATCCCAGGCGCACACACGCACAGTTACCGACTGAACGCAAACTCCGGGCACTTGAAACGAAGGGAAGGCATGTCGCCATCCGTAGTCCTGGTCATACCAGCTATAGACATCAAATCCGAAAGTCTGTTGTCCGCTGACACACGGATTGTCACCGGCGAGAAACGGGCCTTCATAATAGGGAGCCTCGTCCGTCTCGTCGGTCGTCTGGTAATACGTGTAACTTCCGTCGTCATTATTCTGAATCCCATCCTGGCGCCACGCCTGCTCACAAGCGTTGGAGCATGAGTACACGTCCAATGTGTAGCTGCCGGCACCGCTCGCGTCCTGTGTTTCAATGAGCAGGTAATACGAACCGGCCGTAAGGACTACGCAATCGATTTTGGACAGCCCCGACCCGAATCCGCAATTATCGTCCGATGTTGCGATGCTCGGGCCGCTGCAGCATGTGGACTTCAGGTAGATGCGCGTATTGATTCCAGACGTGGTCGCACAAAGGGAAAATGTGTACGTCCCGGCTGTTGCAATGTTCACCAGATAAATATGGTCCTGACTCGCACGTATTGCACAGTCGTTCCCGGCATCGACCAGCGTCGTCGAGTTGTGGTACGGAATCGTGTTGATTTCAAAATCTGCAGTGCAGGTGCGCTCTGAATCACGATCGTCCATGGCTCGAATCCGCTCCTGATACTCAGTCCAATCGCTGGCAACCGCAAATCTGCCTGCTGCAATCAGAAGGAGTCCAAGCAAAACAAATCCAATAGTTCTCATTGTCGTCTCCTTGGCATATTCACATCGTCAAGTTCATCTAAGTCTATCTGGAATGGGCTGGTCTTCTTACCTGCCCCCGGTGCTCCATTATTGTGCAGTGTCTGCTCATTCCGGCAGCACTGCGGGGCTTGACTTTTGCCCCGCTGTTCACTACATTCTCAAGCTCAGGGCGTCTTAGCTCAGCTGGTAGAGCAACGGACTGAAAATCCGTGTGTCCCCAGTTCGATTCTGGGAGACGCCACCCTTGATTACCGGTCACCTCAACAGGCTGACCGGTTTTTCTTGGCCGTCAATATGCCGGCTGAATCGGTCCACCCGCCTTAGTAGACTGTCAACGGCTCCAATTTAGTTCAGAGAGTGGCCGAAAAGCAATGATTATATTCCTCTTAGTGTACACAAGTCCTGTGCACTTCTCGCGGCCCACGATCCCCCTAATTTTCAACGCTTAAGGCCATGGAAAGACCGTATATCTCGAATATATACTTAAAGTTAAAGTCGTCAAATCCACCGGCCAGTTAGAGGAAATCCACCTCACACTCCGCCAGATCCCCTACTGCTTGACTTCATCCGTGAATTGTGCTAAATTAGTAAGCACTTACATAATAGTATTGATGAATTAGCGAGACCCACACGAATAGCGTCCCATTCCTAGAGTAAAACACACTTCTGACCATGGATCTAATTCGTTCCCTCGGATACCTGGCGCTGGGAAGCAGGCTTCGCCGGATCAGCGACCAGATCATGAAAGACGGCATCCGCATCTACGAGACGCGCGGCATTTCGTTTGAGCCGCGCTGGTTTCCGGTGTTCTATCTCCTGAAGGACGGCCAAGAGAGAACAGTTAGCGAGATTGCCCGTGAACTGAGATTCTCCCATCCTGCCGTCGTGCAAATTGCAAACTCGATGCAAAAGCATGGAATGCTCGAGTCGCTCACAGGTATGGACGACAAACGTACGCGAGTAATATCGTTGAGTGAAACCGGGCGCAAACTTTTGCCGCAGCTGATGCCGGTCTGGGAGGAAATTCGTGAAGCCGTCGAACAGGCTGGAAAGTCCGCCTCTGCAGACTTGCTCGCAACGCTCGATCGCATCGAATCGGCTCTTGCGGAGGAAAGCCTGTTATCTCGCGCCGAAACCGTACGAAAGAGAAAACTCGATGACGACATTCGCATCATCGAGTTTAGTCCTGAATCCGCTCTACATGCCCGCGCGTTTCGCGAGTTGAACGAAGAATGGCTGCGAAAGTACTTCGTCATCGAGAGTCACGATCGTGAGATGCTCGAAAACCCGGTCGAATACATTATTGAGCCGGGCGGCTGCATATTCCTTGCCGAATTGGGCACCGAGATTGTAGGCACCTGCGCACTCATCTATTCATCGCCCGGAGTTTTCGAGTTGGCAAAGATGGCCGTGACGGAGCGTGCTCAGGGGCGGCAGATTGGCAAGCGGCTGGCAATGGTGATCATTGAGAGGGCAGTTTCACTCGGTGCAAAGTCAATCTTTCTTGAGAGTAATTCAAAACTCACTCCTGCTTTGAACTTGTACCGCAAACTCGGTTTTCGCTTCGAAGATCCACCGCAGAGCTCGGAGTATGCCCGCGCCGACGTGTACATGAAGCTGGAATTGTAATGCTGGATCTCACGGACCGATTGAATCGACCGTTCGCTTCTGCACCGCGATTACTTAACTAACTCGCGCCTCACATCCTGCTTGCCGATATCCGGCCCCGTCAAAACTCAAGGTCATATGGTTCTGGCACTTAGCCTATGGCCATCCGGAGAGTCCGGGGCCGCAACATTCCGCCTCCACTGCCCGTCACATTTATGACCACAAACTTCACACTCCGATAGCAACCTACTCTTGCGGAGGCGGTCTTGAAATTCCTGCTACTCTTGTCTCTCGCGCTCTGGATGACGATATCGTGCCCGCACGATGCAATGTCTGCGCTCAGGCGCGTTCCTGATTCTTACGGCTCCATTCAATCGGCAATCGACGCCTGCGTGCATCACGATACGGTAGTTGTGGCAAACGGTACCTACCACGAAAATGTCAATTTTCGCGGCAAGAACATTGTTGTTGGAAGTGAGTTTCTATTTACATCCAATCGTCAGGATGTGTTCGAGACAATCATTGACGGCAGCCAGCCCGCACATAGCGACACTGCCTCCTGCGTACTGATCATCTCCGGAGAAGATGAAACAGCGGAGTTAGTCGGGTTTACACTGACTGGAGGAACGGGAACAGCGCTGCGCGATCAGGATAACGGCTTGCTGTACGTAGAAGGGGGCGGGGTGATTCTCGAAGAGACTCAAGCAGTGGTGCGAAACAATCTCATCATCGGTAACAGTGCATCGCGGACTCCGGGGGGAATCTCCAGCGCGGGCGGAGGCGGCATTCGTGCAGGGTTTTCCGGAGCACATATCTACAATAATGTGATCGTGAACAACACGGGAAGATATGGCGGTGGAGTCGTAGTGAACTTTGACAGCACGATTCTAAGAAACAACATCATTGCAATGAACCGTGGCGGTGAAGATTACGGCGGTGGCGGACTCTGGATAAACGGCAGAAACGAGACGTGCTATGTCGAGAACAATACGATTGTCGGAAACTTCTCCTCGCTGCGCGGTGGCGGGATCCGCCGCACAAGCATGAATATGGTGGGTACGAACAATCTGGTTTGGGGAAACCGTTCAGTTCAGATTGGCGCAGAAATCTCGGGCGCACCCGCGAATACAATCTGCACCTATTGTTGCGTTCGCGGCGGTTTTGCCGGTGAAGGCAACATATCGGACTACCCGCTGTTTGCAAGCGATGACCTGCAATTGGAAACCGGCTCACCCTGCATCAATTCTGGAAACCCGGATGCATCACTGAATGACCCCGATGGCTCTCGGAGCGATATCGGCGCATATGGAGGGCCTGGCAGTTCGGCAAGTCCGGCGATGCCAGTCTGGCCCATCCTGTTTCTCGCGGACAACTTGGTGGAATTCGTGTGGGACTCTGCGCGTCAGAACTATATCGGCAGTCAGATCATAGAGAATCGCGGAACCGGTTTCCTGCTGGTGGACTCGGTCACCTTTGGATCAAACAGAATTGACAGAGTGCATCCAATGGCGTTTCCTTATGCTGTTCGGCAGTTCATGACCGATTCCGTAACCTTTACATGGACTCCAGATGGACAGGCAGAAATTACAGACACGGCATTCGTGTACCACAATGACACTACTCGAGCAATCCCGCTGGTACTAATTTTACACGGTAGTACGAATACATTGGCGGAGCATCGCGGCTCGGCATGGCCAAACGATCTTGCTCTTGGCAATGCCTACCCCAATCCATTCAATCCGGTGCTCACCATCCCCTTCTCACTCACAAGAGCTACCGACATTCAGATCACAATCCACGATGTTCTGGGCAGACAAGTTACGACCATCGCGAACGAGAGAATCCATGCAGGCGAACACTCGCTGGTCTGGGATGCTGCCGACTTCCCCAGCGGCCCTTATGTGGTGAGACTTCAGGCAAGAGGCCGGACATTTGATCAATCCGTGATGCTGCTGAAGTGAGTCGACTCCGCTGTCTCACAACAGGCTCACGAGAATCGGCCGCGAAATTCGCGGCCGATTTACTTTTTGTCGCCAATGACCAGTTCTCACGGACAGACTCGGGTGACAACAAAGGCTCTATATTGGGTAAGCGGTGAGGAATCGAGAAAAGTCGCCAGCCCCGGCAATGATGTAACAGTTCCGAGAAGCGTCCATTGCGGGTCTGCACCGCCATCTGGATTCCCGTCATTATTGCTGCTGGAAGTGCTCCACACCCGAAACTCCGAAGCCTCTGCAGAATACCAGTTGAGCATGACTCCGTTCGAACTGGCCATGAAAAGTCCTCGTAGATCAAGCGGTGCATTGCAGTCAGTTGTCGACAGACTTACGCGAAGTGTCATCGGGGCACACGTGAGCCCACTCCCCGACACATCATAACTCGACATGCCAATGAAGTACGTGCCCGCAGAAAAGTTCTCGCATCCGCTCTCGGTATAAAACGATCCGGTTACTTCACTACCGGGATAGTTCAAATCGGAGCTGTAGATGCATGAACTGCTGGGATCAAAGTAGTCTGTAAACACTTTGAACTGCACATCCAATCCTCCGGGTATGACAAGAGTATCACCTCTGAGATCTATGCAAACGTATGCCGGTACTCCAAGGTCAAATTGTGCAAACACCTGGGGACCACTGAGCCAGTCCGGACCCGAACAGTCATACTCATCATTGCCGGGATAGAGCGAACATCCGTTGCAAGAGTTGAAGAGCAGATCCTGCTCAAACTCTACGCGCGGTGCCAGAGAGCACTGTGCCTCGCACGGTGTTAGCAACTCGCATGCCGCCTCGATGCGGTATTCGCCAACTCCCTCTGCGATTGCAGACGACACACGCACGACATGCTCTGCTGGCCCGGTTATCGTCCAACCTGTCGAAGTCTGCGATGCAGGAACGACCGAGCAATTGGCCGGGTCCAATATTTCGAGCACAACACTTGCGGGTTGCGCATCACATTGCCCACCGAATTCACTGAACACTTGTATGGTTGACCGATGAAATTCCGGTATCACCCAGTGGTAGACGTCGGAATCACCTACCGGACATATCGTAGCCGCCAGGGACGATCCGCAATCCAACCGTGTCGGATCTGACGCAATGCCGCACGGTTGATTTGGCTCCGTCTCAGGAGAACCACCTGCGCAAGTGGAAGGTTCAGCCTCGCAGGGGATGATTGCTGAGATAGTGAGTCCAAGCTGGTATCGCGAACTGCATGGAATTCCGGCTGTAAACTGCGGGGTAACCGAAAACCAGTAGATCCCGGAATCGAGCACGACTGAATCGCAGACCACGCTGCAGCGACCGATCGTCGTCGCATTCAATGGCACGAGGTCAAGGCAGCCATTCAAAGGGAAGAAGAGAACCCCCGTGACCGGATGCTCGGCCGCGAGACAGAGTACGACATGCGAATTCATTTGCACATCAAACTGATACCAATCTGTATCCACGAAGCCCGCGCGTTCGCGTTCGCGAAAAGAGCCCAGACTGCCGCAAACACGATCTCCGCTGGATAGTCCGGTAAATGTCGCATTCACGCCATCACATCCGGAATTGAACGTATCCTCGAAATCGTCCGTACACTCTGGTTCTTCATCCTGTCCGGTTGAGGTCGAGCACACCTCGCAGGGTGTGCGGACGACGGCCGTGACCTGCACTGAAAAAGGACCCACTGCACCGTTCAGCGGGTCCATCATGACCGGATAATAATAAAGACCTGCGGAGAGCATATACCATGTAAGTGCGAAGTTACCATCACCGCAATAATCAGACTCGATCGTCGCGGGAGCCGTGATCGCCTCGCACGGACAGCCCGCGGCCAGATTCAGCCACGCATTGCCGAAGGCAGGTGATGTGCCGCAATAGGATAGAGTGACATCACTGCATTCGGTTACTTCAAATGCGACCCAGACATTACGAGCGGGAAAGGCCTCACAGTCGTATGTTGCACAGGAATTATCACCGGAATACGCAAACGGCAATTGCTCCATGCTGGCATTTTCGCAATCGTCAGTCTCCGGCAGCGGAGCACAGGACTGGCTGGCCATCATCGAGAACGAATACACTCCTGATTCACCACCTGATCCATCGACTACAATATAGTACTCACGTCCGGCGGAGACCGCTAGATTGAAAATTCCCGAGGCGACCGGTAACATTGAAGACGCTAAACAAGCATTGTCGTTGCACGCAAATACTGGGGTCTCGCACGACTGCTCGAAAACCAGCAGTCTTGTGTCAAAGCTTGAACCACATAGAGATATGTCCACCAGTATATCCATTGGCGAGCTGAAGAAATAAACGACATCGGGCGAGAAACCGTTAGCATCCGGACATGGTGTCGCGATATCGTCGGCATATCCGTCTGTTGTTCCGGTTGCGAAAAACGGCAATGAACTGACAATGGTCGCCGATTCGCAATTGTCTCCGCCCTGGTCGAGCGAAACTCGCCGATCTCTATCGGTTACAACCGGACTGATTGAGGTTGCGACCTTCATCGAATCCTGCATTCTCAAGTTGCTCGCATTGGATAGACAAGCCACCATTAGCAGGCTCAAAGTCGCTACGAAAACTCGACAACTTCGCGATGGGTGGGTTCGCAATATGAAAATCTGTGCCGGCATTTTGGTAATATACCGAGTGAACCAGCGAAACGCAAACCACTCGTGGCTATCACGATAACATGTCAACTCCAAATTCCAGCAGCCGGTTCAAGTGTTAGTGACCATCGCAGTCCGCCTAATCATCCGATATGTGCGAAACGCCGAGCAGTTCAGCGGCGGCCAATCCGCGGCCATGCCGGCACTCTGGAACGGGCCGAAGGAGTCGCGATCGCAATTTCTCAGGGTAAAGAGCCTTGTGCATAAATCAGAATTAGATTTTAAACATAAAAAATCTAAATACTTAATCTTTTGGAAGGGAAGCCACGGGTGATACCTCAGACAGACCCTCAGTGTTTCAGCCCGAAACTACTTGACTTCTGACCCTGCTCTGGCTATCTTACACGATTCCGCACGGTTTGTGACCCAATTACATGCCTGATTATACTGAGCAAGAAGAGAAAGACATAGTCGATGCCGCTCGAACTGGTTCCGAGTCCGCGCTAAATCAGCTGGCGCGTCGGTACCACAAGCCGCTGGTAGGATTCGTGCTCAGCCGAATTGGATGCTCACGGGAAGACGCGGAAGACATCGCCCAAGATGTATGGCTGAAGGTGTTTAGTGATCTGCATAAGTCTCCTGCAGAAGGTGGCTACGATGCGGGTAAAGGCGCATTCTATACTTTTATTATCAACAGGTACGCGAAATTTCATCTCCTTCAGTACATTGAAAGAACAAGGCGGCGCGGAACCGAGGCTTTTGGGGGAGATGAAGACGACTCATCTCATATTGACCCGCAGATTGCTGATGATCAGCCTACCATCGATGTGGTGATGGTGGATGAAGAGGACAACGCACTCAGAGCTTCTGCAATCGAAGAGTGTTTTCGACTGACTTTTCGCTATGGGGGGTACCCGCATCAGGTCCTGGCGTTTGGATACTCCAAGCTTGTGTACGGGCAATCGACACAGCGTGAGGCGAGCGGGCCTGTAAAGAGAATGCCAAAGAGAAAGCGCGAGATTGAAGGTGACCCAAAACGCGTGGATAACGAACATGGTGGCAATCCTCTGACTCTTGTTGCAAGCTCTTTCTGGTCCGACTATTCCCAAGTGTCGGGGCTGGACGATTCGACTCTGGCAAGAATGCACACATACTTGGAACCCACGCGCCAGCGGCTGATCCTTCAACTCGCGGAGCTTGCGCGGGACAACAAGGCCTTTCGCGACCACCACGGAGCTCTGCTTCGCCAAGTTGTGGGTGAGACTCACATTCGTGACTACTACGGCAGTCGAGGTCTCAATGCGATTGCGGATTGGTGCGATAAAGTGCAAAACAGAATTCGTGAAAAACTAGGTATCGGCAGAGGAGCCGGCGGGGCGGAGGAGTGAAGAACCACTGGTCAATAGCACTCATCGGATCAAACCGGTCGCGAGAAGTGGGTGTTTGTGGGGTATGTGGTTAGACACTTGGAGAATAGGAGACCAGACATGATACACCCCATCGAAGACAATCTGCTCGCATACGTGGCTGAACGGGCCTCGGATGTTGATAAAATACAAATAGATACGCACCTGTACGACTGTCTGGACTGCGCCCAGAGGGTACGGATTCTGCTTACAATCAAGCGGGATTTTGACCTGATTTGGGAGGAATGGAGCGCCGCCGAACACGGACGGCTCAACGTACGACCCAATTACGCCGCCATGCTCAATCTGCTTGCAGGACCGGCACTGGAACAGGCGAAGGCATGGTTAGACCGAATCCAAACTGAGGGAAAGGTCGCAATTCAAGTGCTCCTTGATAGTGGAAAGAGAATTGCAACCTTGGCGGCATCTGCTATGCCGTCTGGTTTTGAGTTTGAATTACGGCCGGTGATTGCCGGTGTGGGTTCAGGTGAGGATGATCTTGCTCTCGAGAAGCATCTGCATCACGGTTCGGCTCTGCTGGCCAGTAACCTAACGGACGACGCAGTTCGTGAATTGGAAGCGGCTGCGCGAATCAATCCTTTTGTCGCACAATCAGCTGTGTCAGTGGTCTATCGCAGCGGCAAGAAGTACGCGGAATTCACTGCTGACAGCCGGCGTGGCACGCTGTCGGTGAAACACTGGCCTGTCGCAGGCGAACGCCGTGCAAGTATGGCGATGGTCCTGCCACAGATGCAAAATGATGTTCCGAGAATTGCTGAACTCGTTGCGATTCCGGGCGAAGAGTACTTGCTTGCGCAGTTCGAAGACTTCCATAGCGGCAGGTTTGAACTGGTGCTGGGTCCAAGCTAAGCCCCGACCAACGCAAGGTTTTTCGCCCAAAGAGATTTCCACAGAGCAACTCACTTGAATTCGCCCGCCCGTCCTTTGCTGGATCGGCGGGCATATCTATGGTGTCCATGAGTCAACCAGGCCGGCAAGTATTCGAAAAGGCTCGAGTCGTTATTCTCGGCGGCAAAGCGGATCATCATTCGCTCGAGTTCGCCGTTGATAAGCCCGAGATTCGATTGGGTCGACCCGATCCCGGGATACCTGGCGACATGCCTGACTTGAATCTTGTTGCGGACAGACAAGTGAGTCGCGATCATGCTTTGATTTGGTGGGAGGGAGACTCGTGGTGGATTGAGGACAGCGGCAGCAGACACGGAACGACCGTTGGCGGTGTAGAAATCCGCGGTGAAGGTGCCAAGCAGGTCGCCTATGGTGTGCCCGTCAAGACGGGCGGTACCATTTGGACCATTGTCCCGTCTGACTGGTGGGTTGCGAGTTTGAACGACTTGGCGATTGCAGTTCAGTGTGCAAACGTGGTCAACTTTGCACTCTTTCACTGTGGGCTTCCGATACTGAAAAACTTGCGTGTGCTCAACACCGGCGCGGTAGCTCAAGGCACAACGACCTGGCGGTTGCAAATTCCGGGATTCAGCGCTCCCGCAGAATTTCGCGTGCCCGCACTTCAGCCCGGTGAGTCATGCGCTGTTCCGACTCCACATATTCCTTTCGACTCTTCTGTATTGCGGGGACTGATTGAACCTGCGCGTGCCCTACTGAGAATCGAACTTGACGCCATGGTTCCAAGGCGTGTTGAGCGGGAAATGGTGATTTTGGGATTTTGGGACTGGTCCTACGAACCGCTTGCCCGTCGCACCATAGTGGCGTTTGTGACCCCGAGAAATCCTGCTGTGGAGAGAATCGTCCAGGAGTCTCAAATCGACCCACCTGCTGAGTGGAAGGGCGCGCGTTCCTTTCGTGAGCTCATGCGGACCGTCCGTGACGATTCCGAAGAGTTGGTGCTCCGTGCAATTTACGAGAATCTCGCAATC
>CAZVXJ010000088.1:0-10453 GCA_964631675.1 uncultured Alphaproteobacteria bacterium | reverse complement strand
GTTGACCTTCTTCACTGGAAAAGCCGTGAAGCTCAGGCTGCCATACATTCCAATACGCATGCCGACCGACACTTGAATTCCATTTGGTCCAGACAACTTGCACACGATTACCGGAGTCAACCCCGACCATTCTCGCCCCGCCCGAGGCCTGTAAATAGGCAACGGTTGTGGAGCCTGCCTGAAATACCTCACCGACAGGTTGAGCTTGACCGAGGGCGGCGGCAGTAACAAGTATAACGAAGGATTTCGAAAGGTGACCGTGCATGATTCCTTCCTACTAGTACCAAACCTCAGTTTGCTCTATTTCAACAAGAGCGCCTTTTGCGTGACGCGATTGCCACTCAAGTTTGCCGTAACGAAATAGATTCCGGCCGCGGTGGATTCGGGCGACCAGATAAAGTGCGTCGTATTGTTCGCAGTTGAATTCGCGTGAAGTTCTGTGACGGTTCTGCCTTGCAGGTCGCGAATGGTCACCACGGACCGTTCCACTAACTGGCCTTCAATTTCGATCCTGATAACAGAGTTAAACGGATTCGGAAAGACACGAATCAGAGCCGGAGAATCGGGTATTGGATGAGATGTTTCGTTCGGCAAATCACCGTAGATAACTACCGGCCGTTCGAGCAGCTCGCCGGGACGCGCACCGGAGTAGTTAATCACGGTAATCGTGTCACTGATCATCTCGGCAAGGGACGTCAGCGTCATCGACCAGTAGCCATCCCCCACGTACTCGGGCACGGAAAAGCTCGCCCCCGCACTCGTCCACGCATCGGGTTCGGCGGTGTCGTCGAGTGGTTCACCCTGATTATTTAGAAGCAAAATCAAGACGCGCGTCGTATCTACTCCATTAGCTTGAATCAGATTGCGTCCGATCCAAACGCGGCTGTATACGGGATCTGCACTGGTCTCTAATTCTTCGAGCCACTCTTCATACTGTTCTTCAAGTAAATCCAGCGGTTCTGTGCTGCCGGTGGTATTCGGCACGTTCAAATCGCAGTACGGATCGTTCAGACTCTCGTGCGGACGGACCACGCGAATGAACGCCGAGATGGCGGATTTGTTCGCACTCAAACAGCGCGTGTCGGCACCGGGAATGCGCGCGGCCAAGACCGCGGCCATGAGTTTTTGGTCGAGCCTGCCGGGAGTGTTCAGAAAGGCCCACTCCATCGTGTCCACCACAAGTTGAGAGAGTAGGATATTCCCTTGTATCGCATAATTCGCACCTACGCGATGCCCGGCCCAATCGGTGCACCCGGAACCGGTATAAGACGCGAAACGCCCTCCGTTCACCAGATCCACCATGCCGTACTGCCGGATTTCGGGATCGCCGGTCACGTCGTTGGCTTCCAGAGAATCCACCATGTCTTCCGGCGATACTCCGGCGAGCATCAGCGCGCGCGCATACTGCTGATTGCCGGGCAGATAGTACGACTGCGTGTGAATCGCCCCCAGCCCCACGATCAGATCGTTGATGATTCTGCTATTGGCAATGCACGAGGCGCCCGCCCCACCCACTTCTCCCGTCGCGGTATCGACAGCGACAATGGAAAACGTGGCGAAGACATTGGTTGCAACGAATAGTGTAAACAAGAGTATCCACTGATTCATGTTATTCTCCTGTTCTCACTGTCCCGCAAGCCTGTACCATATAGTAATACTTTGGCTCCGTTGTAAAAACCGAATCCACATAGCTTGTGGTTGTCGAAAGCCCAATCGGTGTGAACGGTCCATCATGCAATCGCGAACCATAAATGAAATAGGTATCCACGTCAAAAGTGTCGGCGTTCTCTGTCCAATTGATCTCTTCCCACTTCAGGGTCACTTTATTTGAGGCTGTACGGCGAATCGTCAAGCTGTCGATATAGGCGTACGTCGTATCGCAGCCAAGCAAGCCGCGATAGAAGTGCAATAGCTCCGCGTCACCCGGCTCCAAAACGACTTCCACAAATCTCCAGCCGCACGCTTCCCAAGAGAGAGCGCAAGGTGAGGCGGAAATCGTCGTGTCACCCAAAATGTAATCCACAAAATACGGATCGCTCTTGTGTGCCGTATCTACTTGCATGGTCAGTCTGATCTTCCGCCGTTCATCTTCCAGCGCTCGCCGATTTACAACGAGGAACCAATAATCTTCCAAGTCCGGACTGTTGTCGGGAATCAATTCGTTCCGGAAACGCGTCACTTGCACGTACGGATTCTCTTCTTCGTCATCCGCCCATCCGCTGATCTCTGTCGTATCGGGCGCCCATGCGTCAATATCTTCCACCGCACGAAAAGTCTGATCGAATTGCCACGTAACGTCCGTCGCCAGTGTATCCATCCATGTGGATTTATGTGTGGCATCCGGATAATCGTTTTCGTACGCCCGTGAAGCGTACGTCTTGACAAAAACAAACTGCGGCGAATCCAATAGCGGCGCAAGTCGCTGAATATCACTGCCCACCTTCTGTGCAGCCCAATAACGATCTGTCGTGTCCACATCAGCCGATTGATAAGCCAAATTGTCCTCGCGCCCGCAATTGTCCGCGGAATCCGGATCCCATTTTAATAATCCACTCGCGAATCCTATCGGATACCAAAGAATTCCATCTGCATCGGCAGCGACACTTAGCCACACAGATAGTTTAACCTCGTTCGGAGAAGGGCGACGAATCGTACAACAGGTACCAATCCAGTCGGCGTCATTCAGCTCATCATCATCTCCCTGAATCATCGCCCAAAACTGATTGTCATTTGCGTGAACATATTCCACTTGATCCAAAAGGGAAGTATGAATCGTCATGTAGTCACTGCTAATAGGAACATCGTATTCTGCTATGATCAATGAATCTCCCCACAAATGTTGATCAATCGCACATTGCAGCGATTTTTCTGCCGTCACGTCGGTTCCGCCGCAAGATTCAAAACCAAAATAGGTCGCATCGGATTCAGGGAAAGTATGTGACCACCACAAATTCTCATAGCACGCTTCCTTTCCGCCGAGAAAGTAAAATTCATCCATGTGAATCTTTATGTCAACATCTTGTCGCTCCATTTCGTCAAACAGTAAATTGCGCGGACACCACGTACAACCGGGCCAACCAAAGTGTCCATTCGTAGCTATCCCCTCCGAACCTGTCGCGCTCTGAATAATCTTATTCACCTTGACATAGGATCGAATCTGTTCATCCTGATACCACTCGTCGTAGTACCAACCACCGAAATTCGTGTCGCTGCCCTGCGCTCTCTGCTCAAGAAAGGCATCACGAATTTCTATCGCATAATCAGCCGAATCTTCACTGACAAACAAACGATGAAAGCCTTCATCCCACATATCAACCTTATAGATCTGAAACGTTTGATTGTCGCCGTGATAAAGAATGCACATCCGCACGGGAACGCCCCACAAATTTCCATATAAATGGTGCGGTGGGTCTTCATCAAGCGTACCACGTCCGTATGCATGGGAATTGGAAGTCGAAGTCGGGAATCCGGGCTGGAAGTGATTGTCCACTGATGTAAACAAATTTCCAGCTTCTGGGTGTGGATTGATGCTAAACTCTATCACATCGAGAGAGTCCGGCCCTGTTCTAAGCTATCAACTGTCAAAACCTGCGCCGGGTAGCGCCACCAGCCGCTGCCGTCTTCATCGTGCACGAGCCAGTAAAATGTCGCAATCTCTTGTTCGCCATCCGGCTCTCCGTCAGAAACCAAATTGCATGTGATGCGAAAGTACATCGGCATAAACACATCGCCGGAGATTCCGGCCTCCCGCCAATTCCAACCGTTCCATTTGCCCAATTCTGACCACGGCAACCACATCGTGTCAGGCATCTGAGAGTTAGCTTCGATAACTCTCAAATTTTGTGCATCAAGCTGACGCAATGTGTCGAAAGCAATGTCGTTGTTCCAACTTGATCCGTCATCGTTTACATACCTATTGGCGAAATCCGCAACGAAAATTTCTCGGTTCTGCGACTCCATGTACTTAAATGCCTCGCCCGGCCAACTGAAATTGAGAATTTTCATATTGTAGAGGTCGCGCGACAAATAGTCGGTAAAATCGCTCGCAAATGGATAGTACGGAATAATATGCGTCACGCCCATGTAATGATACCAATCGAACACCTGTTGTTCATTATCCGCACCGATATTCGCCAGCACCGTGGCGCGCGATGGCGGATCTTCATCCCAACAAAAAGTGCTGTCCATCTTCTGGCATCTCCAGTTGACGCCCGAGCGAGCATCCGAGTATATTGCAATGTCAAAAGCGTGAACTGAAGTGCAGACGATGGTCAGAGCGAATAGACAAAACAAGCGATTCATGGAAGCCTCCTTATGAATGGAATTGAGTTTGAACGGACTTTATTTCAAAACTACCAGTTTGCTTGTAGTCTGAAAAGCTCCCGAAGTAACCGTCATCAAGTAGATTCCGGTCGAGAATTCTGCCGCATTCAAGGAATATGTCATATTGGTCAATACATTCCTCAATGTCACAGAACGCACTTTCTGCCCCAACAAATTGTGCACGGCCAGTTCGATTTCGCCGCGATTAGGAGGTACAAACACGCGAATCGTTGTGAAACTGTTGAACGGATTGGGATAAATTTCAACTCTGATTTCCTCCAGAAGCGGAGCGCGTGGATCATCGGCTGCGACACGCAGACTTGTGTCGCCTGAGAGTACAACAACCTTGCCTCGCCAACCCGCATGTACCACATCATCATTTGCTCCGATGGCAAGATCATCTACCCCGTCATCGTTGACATCACCCAATCCTGTTGCCCTTTTTATTCCAATGAGATTTAGCGGTTCTGTCCAACCATAAATTACAAACGCTGCTTCAGGGTTAATCCACACCGCACCCAAATGAAGTGTTAGAATACCAAAGCCTGAGTTTTCACACCATTCGTGCAACATTACAACATCATTGAAACCATCGTGATTAAAATCTCCTGCCGTGACTATCTTTTGTGGACCTGAACCGGAGCACGGAAAATCAAGGTGGGCATCTTCTATCGTATCAAGCAATGTACTTCCAAATAGCACCCCACCCCATCCACTCCGTCTCAAACATAGGTCATCAAAGAGATCCCCATTAAGGTCGCGGACAATAGTCGGATCCCACGGGTGCAAATTGGGGAAACTGTATGTGGGCAAGGTATCAGGTTGTATGCTGCCTAAGAAAATCTGCGGACATACTACTGGGCCAGTGTCGCTAATGAAATCGCTGTAACCATCGTGGTTGAGATCACCAACTCCTTGGGCAATCAGAATGGGAGAACGAGTCCAATCTGATAATGTGTCCATCGGATTACCACCAAAGTACACCGCTGCATAATTGTTTTCGCCTTCAGACAAAAGAAGATCATCGAATCCGTCTCCATTGAAATCTCTGATCGGTGTATAACCGGAAAATATTGGCGAGGTCAAGATTAAATCAGGCTCTAAGTGCAATCCAGGCCCTCCAAAATATATCTTGTAGATATGTCGTTGATCCGGATCATTCACATAGCTTGTGTATATATACCAGTCCTCATATCCATCATCGTTTAAGTCGCCCAAAGCACGCGCTCCGCGAACCGAAATTTCCGTCGCGCGATCTGCTACTCGCACCATGTATGGCTCCGTATCCGGCGGATTCCCACCATGAAAAAACTCTACTCTTGGCTCATTCGGATGGCCTTCGGGCGCGTTGCCTCTCCCCTGCGCGTACACTGCCCAGTCATTAAAGCCGTCGTCATTTTGGTCTCCCAGCGCCAATATCTCCGCCCCATAGAGCGAGCTGTCCCCCGCCCCTATCCGCTCCCACAGTACATTCGGCTCGTAGGGCTGCGCAACCGCTCCAGCCACGAGGCATAGCGTGATAATCATAATTTGCAGCATGGAATTCCTCCGCCCGAGCATACGGTTGCTATAGAGTTCAAAGGCGCCGACTCCTGCCCGGTCAGCGCCCGAATGTGCTCTGTTTGTGCTCCAATTTGAGCGGAGGATATGCTGCCCAATTGTATGGTTAAGCCAATCAAAATCAAATGTTTCCAGTTCATGTTCGGCTCCGCTTGGTGAGTGCTGTGGACCCCCGGAAAAGGCGAGTTTGTGAGATTTTTCTCTTGCGAGTTAAGGCCGGAAATGCTATATTTATAGGCTTAACTTGGAGATGATTCGATGAATTTCATCGAATTCCGCTCTACCGGGTTCAGTGTGAATAAACATCAATCCCGCCTCAAAGTCAAGTTCACACCCGGATTCGTCTGCCTTTCCAGTCACTTCTTAATTCTAACCATCCATAACTCGAGGTCAACACAAACCGTATGAGGTTCAAGGTTCAACCCCGATCTGCGGGCACAAACCGCAGAAAGAAAAAATTCCCGACGTGGGTGATCGTAGGCCTTACGATCTGTCTCGCCGGGTTTCTCTCGTTTGGTCCGACTCTGCTTGCGCAGCCGGGCCACGAGGGACATGATCACTATCAGGCACAAACGCAAACAATGGCGGACACGCACGCGGGTGGCGGTCACGGTGAGGCGATTCAGCTTCCGTTCGGAGAAGACGCCTGGCTGCCGCTGTTCATCGTGCTTGGCGCGGCGTTCATCGCACTCGCGTTCGGTGCCTATTGGTGGAAGAAAACCATGGCGCAGGATCCGGGCAGCGAAAGAATGCAGGGCGTCTCCAAGGCGATTCAAGAAGGCGCAATGGCCTATCTTGCGCGTCAGGTGAAGACGATGATCCCGCTGGTCATACTGCTGGGTATCGGTCTGTTCTTTCTCTACCAAAATCAGTACGCAACGATTCTGCCCGGTGAAGAAACCATGCTGGGCATCGGTGTCGCCGCGGCATTCCTGCTCGGTGTAGCCGCGTCGTATCTTGCGGGCTATGTGGGCATGGGTGTGGCCGTGCGGGCGAATCTGAGAGTTGCAAATGCGGCTTTGAGTTCTTTCAAGAACGCTTTGGAAATCGCATTTCAGGCGGGCGCCGTGTCGGGAATGTTCACGGTGGGGCTCGGCCTTTTGGGTGCGACCATCACGTTCATGATCTTCCAGGAAAACGCGATGTTCGTGCTGGTCGGCTTCGGCTTCGGTGGTTCGCTAGCCGCGTTGTTTATGCGTGTCGGCGGCGGTATTTTCACTAAAGCGGCTGACGTCGGCGCGGACTTGGTGGGTAAGGTGGAAGCGGGAATTCCCGAGGATGATCCGCGCAATGCGGCGACGATTGCCGATAACGTCGGTGACAACGTCGGCGACTGTGCCGGTATGGCGGCGGACGTATTCGAATCTTATGAAGTGACGCTCGTGGCCGCGATGATTCTGGCGGCGGCGGTGGGCGGAACACTTCAGGCGGCAGGGTTCGGCAGCATAATGCAGCACGGCACGTTTACATCGGTGTTTACGATGAAGCTCGTAATCTATGCACTGCTGGCTCGTGCCGTCGGTGTGATTGCCTCTATCGCGGGAATTTTGGCCGTGAAAGGCAAGGATGATCCGAACATGAACCCGATGACGCCGATTAACACTGGCGCATACGTATCGACGGGGCTGGCAGCGCTTGGATTCCTGATTGTCTCATGGTGGACGTTCCAGGATCTTCCCGCGATTCCGATGGGAGCCGACCGCGCATTGGGCGCAATTGTGGGGAACTTCTGGTTCTATGCATTCCTGGCTACGTTCTTCGGAATTGTGCTGACGGTTGTCATCGGCAAATTGACTGAATATTTTACTGCCGCGGACAAGCGTCCCGTCACGGAGATTGCGACCGCGGCGAAGACCGGTCCCGCGACATTGATTCTCTCGGGATTCTCGGAAGGACTCGAGTCATCGGTTTGGGCAGTGGTCTCGATTGCAGCGACAATTTTCGGTGCCTATGCGCTGTTTCCGGATCCGGCGATGGCAGCATATGCGATTGCGCTTGCGGGTCTTGGATTGCTTGCAACGACCGGTTATGTGCTCGCGGAAGATACATTTGGTCCGATTTCAGATAACGCAAACGGCGTGTTCGAAATGTCCGGCGCATTGAAAAATGCAGACGGAACGGAAAACAAGGCCGCACACAACATCGTTGCGCGTTTGGATATGGTCGGCAACACGACGAAGGCACTCACGAAAGGATTTGCGATTGCGACTGCGGTGATTGCGGCGGTCGCGCTTTATCGTTCGTTCATTGACACCGTTGCCGTGGAAGATCCCTCTATTCTTGTAACGGGTATTCAGGTGAACCTGCCGAATATTTTCATCGGACTATTGATTGGCGGAGCGATTCCATTCCTGTTCAGTGCCTTCGCGATTCGTGCGGTATCACGCGCGGCGGTGCTGCTGGTGGAAGAAGTGCGCCGTCAGTTCAAAACGATTCCGGGAATTTGGGAATACACGGGCGTGGGCGAGAAAGGCAAGCCGGATTACGCGCGCTGCGTGGCAATTTCGACAGCGGCTGCACAGAAGGAATTGCTTGGGCCCGGATTGCTGGCGATTTTCGCTCCGATTCTTGTGGGATTCTGGCTCGGTGCTTACGCACTGGGCGGATTTCTGGCGGGATGTATTTTGGCTGGACAGCTCATGGCGGTGTTCATGAGCAATGCCGGTGGTGCGTGGGATAACGCGAAGAAGAAGATCGAAGATGGTTATTTAGGCGGCAAGGGCAGCGAAGCTCACAAGGCCGGAGTGATTGGTGACACCGTCGGCGATCCGCTGAAAGATACGGCCGGTCCGGCGCTGAATCCGATGATCAAGGTGATGAATCTGGTTGCGATTTTGATTGCACCGAGTACGGTGACAATGCACGGCGAAACAGGCGGGTACATTATTACCGTTGTCTCGCTTTTGATTCTGGCTGGTGCGGTGATGTTCTCCAAACGCGGCGGTTTGGCCGTGGGTGGAGAAGAATCGCAGGCTGTGCAAAGAGCGCACTAAGGAACATGCCGACACACTGACACACCGACAAGCCGAAAATTCAAGATCGCCGCTACGGGAAACCGTAGCGGCGATTTGTTTTTCAGATTCCGGACAGGTCAGGGGACCTACTTCGGCCAGGAAGAAATGCGATTTTAGTGATCCTTCAGATCGCTGACGCGACGCTTCAGGATGACAAAGCGCCTGGCCCTCCCTTCGATGTAGAACGAAGATTCCGGGCAGCACACGGTGTGTGGTTTTCCTTGAAGCGTTGAGCTTACTCGCCTCGTAGACGAAGCGGACAGCCACAGAGGGCTGTTCCTACTTTAACAGGAGCATTTTGTTGGTGAGGGTGCGTCCGCCCATGCGCAGTGAATAAAAGTATACGCCGCTTGCCAGATTTTGCGCGTTAAACACAGCCTCGTGCGCTCCGGCAGACAAGCGGCCGGATAGCAGATGCGCAAGGGCGCGGCCACTGATATCGTACACGACGAGTTCCGTATGGCCCTCACCGGGCAGATTGAAACGAATGGTGGTTGTGGGGTTGAAGGGATTGGGAAAGTTCTGATCCAATCGGAACTCTTCAGCCACCGGACGGGCGGGCCGCTCCGCAGCGGTTGAAGTTGCCCGCCAATAGATGACGTGGGCGGAGGTCGTGTAGACGGGTGAAGTATGTCCGGTTGAGTTGTAATTGCAATCGGCGCAGGTCTGGCCGCTGATGCAGTCGGGATTGTTGGGACGACAGAAATTCTCGTAGGGCTGAATGTAGGGTGTGATGTAAAGAGAATCGGTCGGCCAAAATTCGACACTGCCGATATCCCACGGCCAGACACGATCACCCGGGCACCAACCGGCGCGATCAAACTGCCATGTGCCGCCCTGTGGACTGCACGGATTCTCACCACAATCATCGCGCCACAGTTCATGTTCAAAATACTGTCCGCTCACCCACAATCCATGATCGAGACGAGAAAACTCCGCCGCGTTCAGCGTGTTGCCCTGTCCGTGCCCGGTTGTGATGACACGGATGGTGACGAAGGCGGTGTGCGCATCTGTGGGAACGATGACTTCTCCGAGGTGGTTCTGCCACGGATTCGCCGGATCGCCGATGCCCAGATAGCCATGATTCCACAGCGGCTCCACGCGATAGGCTTCATAGTCGGACGGTCCTTCTACAAAGTAAAACGTGGCCGTGACCAGCCAGCCGCGGTTGCCGCCGATCCAGCTCTCGATGTAGCTGACGAGTGTGACCGAGTCTCGGAGAACCGGCAAATACTCGAGCATATCGTAACGCCACGCGCAACTTCCGGGTCTACCGCTGCCAGTGATGTCGTACGGAGTGATGTAGCGAGCGATCTCAATATCTACTGTCCCGGTGTCGCGTGTGACACGGGCATAAAACCGGGCCGTTCGATCCCAGGGATCACAGTCGCCCGGCGCGCCCGGACAGCCGAGTTCCAATTCCATCCAAGCTTCATTAAACTGGACGCCGGGTGTGGGAAAAGCAAACGTGCCCACGTGCGGATCGGCCCAGTTCTGAAATTCCTGATTAAAAGAGGTGACAACGGTCGTGTCACCTTCATCGGCAACCGCAATCG
>CAZVXJ010000087.1:0-10510 GCA_964631675.1 uncultured Alphaproteobacteria bacterium | reverse complement strand
GAGTTTGCGGGGAAGCTGGGGTTGAGATTTGTGGAAGAGGGGGCGATGTGGGTCGGCGCACAAAGTTCAGGCAAGGGGCTTCAGCCCCTTGTTCAAAGCACAAGCGTGAAGGCGACAAAAGACAAGGGGCTGAAGCCCCTTGCCCGGCCAGCACGCGCAGCAGAATTCGGTCCCGAAGATATTTTCTATTACATCTATGCGGTGTTTCACTCGCCGACGTACCGCGAGCGGTATAAAGAATTTCTGAAGATTGATTTTCCGCGGGTGCCGCTGACTGCGAATCTCGAAATGTTCGCCAAGCTCGTTCCGCTGGGGTATGAACTCGCGCAGTATCATCTGCTGGAACATGCGAACTTAGGCCACACGCCGATTGTGTTTCCTCAGCGCGGCGATAATGTGGTGGGAAAGGTTGGCTATGACGAGACCACGCAGCGCGTGTTCATTAACAAGACGCAGTATTTTGAAAAAGTGCGGCCCGAAGTTTGGGCGTTTCATGTGGGCGGTTATCAGGTTTGCCAGAAATGGCTGAAAGACCGCAAGGAGCGCACACTGACGCACGATGACATCAAACACTATGAAAAAACCGTGATGGCTTTGGGCGAGACGATTCGACTGATGAAAGAAATTGACGAGGCGATTCCGGGCTGGCCGATGGAATAGACCGGCCACATGAAGATACGTGTCGCGGCGAAAGGGTCTTTGCTATCTTCTCACTTTCCTCTTGACTTTCCCTTTTTTTAGCCTTATATTTAGATACATCTAAATTAGCTTTAAGATGGTAAAAACAACACTTTCCGCACCCGCCGAAGACTGTTTGCTGCGTGTTCACCGCATGGTTGAACGCGCCGAACCCGTCACAACCTCCAGTTTGGCCAAGCAGTTGGGCGTTCGCGACTCGACCGTGACGGTCATGGTGCAAAAGCTCGCGGGCAAGAAACTGCTGATCCACAGGCCGCGCAAGGAGATCTCGCTGACCAAAAGTGGCACCGAAATCGCGCAAGGCCTGATCCGCCGCCATCGCTTGATCGAAACCTACCTCTGCGCGCACCTCGACTATTCGTGGGACGAAGTTCATGCCGAAGCCGAGCGCATCGAACATGCGGTTTCCGAAAAATTCGTGGATGCGATAGACAAAAAACTCGGCCATCCATCGTTCGATCCGCACGGCGATCCGATTCCCGACCGCAACGGCAACAAAACCGAACGCGCGCTGCGCAATCTTTCCGAATGCGCGAGCGGCACGGTGGGCACGCTCGCGCGCGTGATCAGCGGCAAACCGGAAGTGCTGATTTACCTCAGCGGCCTCGGGATGAATCTCGGCGCGCAGCTTGAAGTCATCGACGCGCCCAAGCATGACACGGTCATCAGAATTCGCATCGCCAAAAAAGAGTTCGCGCTGGGCCGCGAACTTGCCTCCAAAATAATGATTGAAACGACAATACCATGAACACACTTCATCGACTGCTCGTACTGCTCTGCATATTCACCGCGCTTTTAGTTGGCTGCACAAAAAAGATCGTGCCGGACGCCTCGAACAAGCTGAATATTGTCACCACGGTTGGTATGATTACCGATATCGTGCAAATTATTGCAGGTGAAGCAGCGACGGTTACGGGACTCATGGGCCCCGGTGTGGATCCACATCTTTACAAAGCCAGCCACGGCGACGTAGACAAACTCGCGAATGCTGATCTCGTTTTCTATAACGGCCTGCACCTTGAAGGCAAAATGAGCGACATGCTCGTGAAACTTGCGCGCGAAAAACCGGTCGTCGCAGTCACCGAGGACATTCCCGAATCCATGCTCCGCGAACCGCCCGAATTCGCCGGTCACTACGACCCGCACGTGTGGATGGATCCGCTGTTATGGAAATACACGCTCAAGCCAATCTCCCGCGAACTCGGCAGATTGCGCCCGGCAAATGCGAAAGAGTTTTCGCACCGGGCCGATTCCCTCGCCGTCGTGCTCGACTCCCTCGCCGCCTTCGCCCGCATAGAACTTGCGACGATCCCGAAGGAGCAGCGCGTACTTGTCACGGCTCACGATGCATTCGGCTATTTTGGCCGGGCATACAGTCTGGAAGTACGCGGATTGCAGGGCATTTCCACTGCGTCGGAATACGGCCTGGCAGATGTCACCTCAATTGTAGACATGCTCGTCAGCAAGCGCATCAAGGCGGTGTTCGTCGAATCGAGCGTTCCGGTAAAACCGTTGCAAGCAGTTTTGGATGGATGCCGCGCCAAAGGGCACGAGGTGAAAATCGGCGGCACGCTCTACTCGGACGCCATGGGCGATCCCGGCACTCCGGATGGCACCTACGTCGGAATGATTCGTCACAATGTGAAAACAGTCGTCGAAGGACTGCGCTGATGAATACTGCGATTGACATTCACGATCTCACCGTCATCTATGATCGAAAACCCGCACTCTGGAGCGTCGATGTGGCAATCCCATCGGGCAGTGTGATCGGAGTGCTTGGTCCAAACGGCGCGGGCAAATCCACTCTGTTGAAGGCTATCGTAGGATTGCTGCCTCTTGCTTCAGGTCAGGTGACGGTTCAAGGCACGGGAGACGCGCGCTCCAATGGCAGCCTTGCTTACGTGCCCCAGCGAGAAACTGTTGACTGGGATTTTCCCACGACGGTGCTCGATGTCGTGCTGATGGGACGCTACGGAAAACTCGGTCTCTTCAAACGTCCCGGGAAACATGACCGCGAATTTGCGCGCGACTGCCTGCAGAAAGTTGGCATGAACGGCTATGAGAAACGCCAGATTTCGCAGCTATCCGGAGGCCAGCAGCAGCGGGTGTTCATTGCCAGAGCGCTCGCTCAGGATGCAGAAATCTACCTGATGGACGAACCGCTGGCCGGAGTGGATGCAGCCACCGAACGTGCTATTATCGAACTTCTGCACGACCTCCGTTCCCGCAGCAAGACCGTCATCGCGGTGCATCATGACCTGCAGACGGTGACGGAATACTTTGACTGGATTGTGCTGCTAAACATGCGCCTGGTCGCCGCAGGGCCGACGGCTACGACTTTCACAAACGAGAATCTATCCAAGACCTACGGCGGCCGGCTCAAAATCCTCGAAGACGCCGCGCATCTGGTTCGGGAAC
This sequence comes from uncultured Alphaproteobacteria bacterium, assembly GCA_964631675.1. GTDB lineage: Bacteria > Electryoneota > RPQS01 > RPQS01 > RPQS01 > CAZVXJ01. The sequence continues at coordinate 7,393 of CAZVXJ010000087.1, read as the reverse complement.
AACCTGCTGTGCATAAACTGACAAAACCCGTTCCGTGAATTTCCTTCAGTTAGATAACGTTAACGTGCGCTCGGTCGTACTCGGGTGCATGTTTTTGGGCGGCACAGCGGGCGCCGTCGGTTGCTTTGCCCTGCTCAGAAAACGTGCCTTACTCGGTGACGCACTCGCCCACGCCGCTCTTCCGGGAGTCGTCATTGGGTTTCTCATCGCAGGGAAATCGATGTTCTCGCTCTTCACCGGAGCGATCATCACCGCATGGGCTGGTGCACTCGCCGTTTCACAAATCTCGTCGCGCTCCAAAGTGCGTGAGGACTCCGCTCTCGCCATAGTATTGTCCGTTTTCTTCGCGGCCGGTGTGGTGGGTTTGACACTCATTCAAAAGTCCGGAAACGCCGCGCAGTCCGGCCTTGCTTCATTCCTGTTTGGCCATGCGGCGTCCCTTACCGCAAGTGACGTTCAATCGCTGGTGATTCTGGCGGCGGTCTCCATGGCCACGCTATTTCTGTTCTACAAGGAATTCAAACTACTCTCGTTTGATGCAACGTTTGCCGCGGCATCAGGTCTGCGCACAGGCTGGCTGGATTTCGCCATGACCACTTTGCTCGTCGTTTGCATCGTGATTGGCTTGCAAACCGTGGGAGTGGTTCTGATGGCGGCGATGCTCATTACCCCTGCCGCTGCTGCACGGTTCTGGAGTGATCATTTGGGCCGGATGCTTGCAATCTCGGCATTTTTCGGCAGCATTTCCGGAATTGCAGGCGCCTATGCCAGCTATTCTGCTCCGAACATGCCAACCGGGCCGTGGATGGTCGTTGCTGCCACGCTCATCTTTGTTTTTTCGCTGTTCCTTGCTCCGCTGCATGGTCTGCTGCCGCGCGCGCTTGAACTTCGCTCATTTAAGCGAAGATGGCAGGATGAGCATGTATTGAAAGCGCTTTATGCACTGGGCGAATCCGCGGGAAACTTTGCTCACGCCTGCTCGGAGGCGGACCTCGTGTCCATTCGGCCCCATGACGCTGCCGCGATACCTGCCGCCATCAAGCGCCTGGAGCGGAAGCGCGTCATCATCTCGGCAAGTGCGCATAAATTTTCACTCACCGAGTCAGGCCGTATGGAGGCCGCGGCTGTCGTGCGGCGTCACAGGCTTTGGGAACTCTTTCTCACCAAACAGCTCGGTCTGCCGGGTGATCATGTTCACCGTGATGCCGAGAGCATGGAGCATCTGATAACACCCGAGCTTGAGGCCGAATTGGAAGCGGAACTCGGACACCCCGAAACGGATCCGCATGGCGAGCCGATCCCGCAGAAAAATGTCTAACGATTTGTGGATTATTCTCACGGCTGTTCTCACTTCGGCTGCTTGCGCGCTCGCCGGGAGTCTCCTCGTGCTCAGAAAGCAGGCCATGCTCGGCGATGCGATTAGTCATGCCGTCTTGCCCGGTATCGCCATTGCGTTTTTGGTGACGCAGTCGCGGCAATCTGTTCCCATGCTCATTGGTGCCGGACTCATTGGATTGCTCACGGTGGTCATGATCGAGTGGCTCCGCGAGCGGCATTACGTCCGATCCGATGCTGCGATCGGCGTGGTTTTCACGGGGCTTTTTGCGATAGGTGTGATATTGATTTCACTGTTTGGACGGAGCGTGGATCTGGATCAGGATTGCGTGCTATTCGGAGAAATCGCATTTATTCCCTTTGATCGCTGGATTACTGCAACGGGCTTTGATCTTGGGCCGAAGGCCATCTGGTCTTCGGCTGGCGCACTGATTTTGAACCTGCTGTATATCTCGCTATTCTGGAAGGAACTCAAACTGACTTCCTTTGATCCGTTGCTCGCCAATTCGCTTGGCATCAAGACCCGTCGGATTTCGTATGGACTCATCGGATGCGTATCGTTCACGGCTGTTGCCGCCTTTGAAAGTGTCGGCGCGATACTGGTGGTGGCGATGCTCGTTGTTCCCGCGGCGACCGCCTATTTGTTGTCGGTTCGATTGCACCAGATGCTGATGGGTGCGATCATTTGCGGAACGGTCGCTTCGGTAACTGGATTTTATGCGGCAGCCGCCGTCGATGCGTCGATTGCCGCAATGATCGCCGTCGTCGCCGGTTTGATCTTTACGTTGACTCTGGGCTCCGTCCTCGTGCGCAGGCGACTGCACAGCACTTCCGTTTCGGCCCGTGCCCAGCAGGCCGGATAGCGGCAGTCAGCAGCCATAGCCACGCCTCCGATGTCGCCAGTTCGTGCGGGTGAACCGAGAGGTAAGTGAAAAATTTCCCAAACTCGCTGAATGCGCTTCAGTTATAACTGCAACGTTTGGCTTAAGTTAGCCGCCATTTTGAGCAGAGGCGGACTATGACACGGCCACCTTGACTTTTAGAGGCGGAAGTGGTAAATTCTTGCGCTGCCAAATCCTAAGTTTATCACTCTGAAGGACGGATCTTATGAGACCCGATACTGCCAAGTTCACCGAATTTCTCAATCAAGTCGGAGAGAGATTCGGTTTCGACGACCTCGCTGAAATGGAACTGACCGATGAAGACATTGTCTCCGAGCCCGGAGATGTTTTTTTCTTGGATGTTGTCCGTGAGGAAACCGGAGAAGCATTTCGCTTTTTCCTTTTTCATAAATCGCCTAATTTGAACAGCGATGCCGAGGAATTCTTCGACCGGTATCGGGATTTCGAAATAGAGAACGAGGACGAACATGAAGGCAGCGTAATCCTCTGGAAGGGCGTTGAGGATGAGAATTTTCGTTATATGTTCCGCACGGACAGCGGAGAAATCGGACTCTTCTTTTCCGAATTCAGCGTAGACGATGATGAAGATTTTGAGGATGAAGACGATGATGACGAGGATGACGATGAAGAAGAGATGCTCGATGAAGAGGATGACAAGGAAGAGAAAAAGTAACCCTAGGCTGTCATTCTATCCGGAATCATATTGTACGGCCGATGCCTGAAGTCCGGCACGGCAAATTTCGTCCGGATTCTGTTTATTGTGGTTTTGAGTAAATTGGAATTTAGATTCTCTACGGAGCCTACATGCCCACACGCATAGCAATCAACGGTTTTGGCCGTATCGGAAGACTGGTCTATCGCGCGGCGTTCCAAGACCCGCGCTTTGAATTTGTTGTTGTCAATGATCTGACAGATGCGAAAACTCTGGCGCATCTTCTGAAATATGATTCCACTCACCGCCGCTTTCCCGGTGATGTCAGCGCGACCGATGATGGCTTCATTGTCAATGGAAAGCCACTGAAGGTGCTGAAGGAGAAAGAACCTTCGAAGTTGCCGTGGAAAGACCTGAAAATTGACATCGTGGTCGAATCCACGGGAGCAAAATCTTTTCGCGATCGCGCTGGTATCCAGCAGCACATTGACGCAGGGGCGAAAAAGGTACTGCTCACAGTGCCGTCTAAGGACGAAATTGACGCCACCATTGTGCTCGGCGTAAACGATGCTGCGCTGAAACCTGAACACAAACTCGTGTCCAATGCATCGTGTACCACAAACTGCGTTGCGCCGATGGCCAAGGTGATTCATGAAAATTTCGGCATTGAGCACGCCTTCATGACGACGGTGCATGCCTTCACCAACGACCAGAATGTTCTCGATGCGCCGCACAGTGATTTGCGTCGCGCCCGTACAGCCGCGCAAAGCATTATTCCCACAACGACTGGAGCAGCCCGTACCGTGGGAAAGATCATGAAGGATCTGAAGGGAAAGATCGACGGTACCGCGCTGCGCGTTCCCACGATTGACGGTTCCATCACCGACCTCGTTTGTCTGGTGCAAAAGGACGTGACCATTGACTCTATCAACGCGGCATTCAAAGCTGCCGCAGCCGGTCCCATGAAGGGTGTGGTCGAGTATACAGAGGATGAAATAGTCTCATGCGACATTATCGGAAATTCGCACTCCTGTATCTTCGATGCGAAGAGCACCATGGTAATGGGCACGCGCCTGCTTAAGGTGTTCGGCTGGTATGACAATGAGTGGGGCTATTCGATGCGCTGCATTGATATTCTCCATCGTATGACGGCAGGACTGTAAGTTCTGTAATCTTCTATTCGGCCTACGACCGGATGCAATTGGACGCTCGATTCTTCAACCCAATTGAACTAAGCACCTTCTCCGGCTGCAACTCTGCCGGAGCCTCAAGTTCTATTCTCTAACTTTCATTTTCTATTCTCATGTTACGCATCATCATCGCAATCCTTGTTTCAGTTCCGCTCTTGATTTCGGCGTGTTCATCTTCGAAACAGACCCGCGTATTTGGCCTCGAGCCCACACTGAAGGAGGGTGTGGCCATTTCCGCACTGGCAGCCGAACCGGCAAAATTCGCTTCGCAAGACGTCCTCATCACCGGAACGGTCTCCGACATTTGCCGCCATGCGGGCTGTTGGGTGGAAATCGAGCAGGCTGATCACTCGAAAATCATTTGCAAGAGCATGGATGAAACAGTCCTCTTTCCGGTGGAGTGTCTTGGCCATGAAATTGCGCTTCAAGGCACGGTGCTCAATGATCTTGAGGCTCCGGGAACAGTAGAAAAGCAGCATGAAGGCGAAGAGCCGCATGCCTGCCCGGCACCGCCGCTGATGGTTTCAATCAAGGGCGCTCGCGTCAAGGGCCTCTAAGCACAACGGCTGAAGCCGTCCGAGAACGGCCTTTCACCTCTTAACTTCAAACCTCCTTCACCTGTGCCAAAACTCACTCTTGATGACATTGACGTGCGAAATAAACGCGTGCTCGTGCGCGTGGATTTCAACGTGCCGCTCGAAGACGGCCATGTCACCGACGACATTCGCATTCGCGAAAGCCTGCCAACAATAAAGAGGATCATTGAGAGTGGCGGCAAGACAATTCTCATGAGCCATCTTGGCAGGCCGAAAGGAAAGAAGACAGCCGAATTCACGCTTGCGCCCGCGGCGAAGCGACTTTCCGAACTCTTGAACAAGCCTGTCGTGATGGCCCCGGATTGCATCGGACCGGAAGTGGAGACTTTAGTGAACACGATGCAGTCCGGCTCGGTATTACTGCTCGAGAATGTTCGTTTCTATGCCGAGGAGGAGAAGAACGATCCCGCCTTTGCAGAAAAACTGGCAAGACTCGGTGACCTCTACGTCAATGATGCGTTTGGCAGCGCCCATCGGGCACACGCATCGACTGAGGGCGTGACGAAGTTTATCAAACCGTCCGTGGCCGGATACCTGATGCAAAAAGAGCTGAAATACCTGGGCGCCGCACTGGCAAATCCCGAGCGACCGTTCATCGCAGTACTCGGCGGATCGAAAATTTCCGGCAAGATAGATGTCATAGAGAACCTGCTCGGCAAGGTGGACACGATTCTGGTGGGCGGCGGCATGGCCTACACATTCTACAAGGCTATGGGCAAGGAAATCGGCAATTCCATTCTCGAAGTGGACAAAGTCGATCTCGCGCATGATCTGCTCGCACGGTCGCAGCGCGGCCGCACCAATATCGAGCTGCCGCCGGATTCGCGTGCTGCCGCAGAACTCAAGGCCGGAGCGGAGGTAAAAGTCATTTCATCCGATGCTATTCCCGATGCCATGATTGCCGGTGATATCGGCCCGCAGGCGGAGCGCATCTTCAGCAACGTTATCAAATCAGCAAAGACCGTCGTTTGGAACGGCCCCATGGGCGTGTTTGAAATTCCCGAATTCGTGCAAGGAACTCACAGCATTGCTCTCGCCCTTGGTGAGGCCACGAAGAACGGCGCGACTACGATTGTTGGCGGAGGAGACAGTGCAGCCGCAATGAAGAAGTTCAATCTCGAACACACGGTTTCCCATGTCTCCACCGGAGGCGGAGCCAGCCTCGAATTTCTTGAAGGCAAAGCTCTCCCGGGAGTGGTCGCGCTCTCCGAAAAATAAATCCCATTTGGGATTCCTCCACCATGCTCCTCGCTGCTAACTGGAAGATGAACAAAACCGCTGCCGAGGCGGTTGATTTCGTGGTACAGTATACCCGCGCGCTGCCTCGTTCGCGGGTCACGACCGCTATTCTCCCTCCTTTCACTACCATCGCGGCAGTTGCACAAACGGTCAAAGAAGCCGCCTTGCCATCCGAACGGCTTGCTTTCGGAGCCCAAAATGTGTATTTTGAGAGTTTGGGCGCATTTACGGGCGAAGTTTCGGCCACCATGCTGACCGACCTCGGCTGCACCTACTGCCTTTGTGGGCACAGCGAACGGCGCAAGCTCTTTGGCGAAACGGACGAGGTTGTCTCTCGCAAGGTCATTCGCTGTATTGAAACCGGCCTGGTGCCCGTTTTTTGCATCGGAGAAACCCTCGAGGATCGGAACAGCGGCATTCTTGAGATCATCCTGAAACGGCAACTGGACGTCGGGTTGTCGCGTTTGAAGGAGGAGGAGTTTTCCAAAATTGTCGTGGCTTATGAACCGGTCTGGGCCATCGGTACCGGAGTCGTGGCCACGCCCGAGCAGGCGGAAGAAGCGCATACTTTTGTTCGCACTCGCTTGTCGGCAATGTGCGGAGACCGCGCGAACGCCATCGAGATTCTCTACGGCGGCAGCGTCACTCCTGAAAATTGTTATTCTCTCGTGTCGCGGCGGAACATTGACGGAGCGCTGGTCGGCGGCGCCAGCTTGAGAGTGGAGAGCCTCTTGAAACTCCACGAAGCGTGCGCTGAAGCTCTGAAGCTGAAACAGATAGTGTCTTAAGCGGCGTCGACCGTACCGTGTACTTCGAATGGGATACCGCGAAAGAGCGGAGCAACAAAGCGAAGCATCGAATTGACTTTGTAGAAGCGGCAACGGTCTTTGGAGACAAATTGTCCATCACAATTCACGATCCGCTTCATTCCATCTCTGAAGAACGGTATGTTACGATGGACATGTCTGATCAGTATAGACTGCTTGTTGTTGTTCACTCCGTCCGCGGCGATCGGATTAGAATCATCAGTGCCCGAAAAGCAACACGAACTGAAAAGCGAAACTATGAATCGAAAGGTTGATTCAAAGCGTACCGGAGAACCGGAAATTCTGCCCGAATACGACTTCAGTGAGGGTGTTCGGGGCAAGTATGCAAAAAAGTTTGCGCGCCACAATAATCTTGTGATTATCGAGCGCGATTTGGCGCGGCATTTTGGGGATTCTCGTTCTGTGAACGAAGCCCTTCGGACTTTACTGAATATCCGCAAAGCCCCGCGCAAACAGGTATAGTTGTTCTTTTCACAAGATTGTCTTGTTTCGAATTTTGATTTGTCAAGTTTGAGGTTCTTTCGCTATGCTCTACGGATTTTTAATCGCATTACAAATGATCATTTCCGTCCTGCTGGTCGTCAGCATTCTGATGCAGGCTTCCAAGGGCGGCGGTCTCGCGGGTGTCGCGGGCGGTATGATGAGCTCTACG